>JASHSD010000469.1 GCA_030036985.1 Bryobacteraceae bacterium | reverse complement strand
TGCGCATTCCGGCGATGTGAATGGATGATTCCGACGCGATGAGAACAAAGTCGGAGCGTAGCGACGCTGGCACTTGCAATGATGCCTGAGATTATTCACATGGTCAACTGGCGGCGGGCGGATTGTGTGTCGGAGAGGCAGGATCAGCATTATTTCGTCTCGTTGTCGCCGACGGCTCCGAAGCCGGGCCACCTTTGTTCAAACGCCTGGATTTTCCTGACGACGTACTTCCAGTAGTCGGGAGAGATGTTCTGCCCGGCTTCGTTTGGCAGGGATCGGAAGTAGTGCAGGCTGGTGATCGGGGCGCCGCCGCCATTGTTGAGCAGCGCGGCGTACTTGCGCAAACATCCGAGCAGAACAGCGCGCTCCACGTCGGTGATCGGGACACCCGTGCGATGAAGTTCGGCGGCGAGTTGTTCATCGGCGGCGGTAAAGATACTCCG
This sequence comes from Bryobacteraceae bacterium, assembly GCA_030036985.1. Classification (GTDB taxonomy): domain Bacteria; phylum Acidobacteriota; class Terriglobia; order Bryobacterales; family Bryobacteraceae; genus BOG-234. Next base: position 2,908 of record JASHSD010000469.1, on the reverse strand, counting down.
GACACAGCGCCGCTCCAGGAACAGGCGTTTCACTTCTCCGACGTACGTTGCCGGAGCGGTGATGGGCCCGGAAGCGCCGGCGCGATGGTAGGGCCAGAAGGGTTCGGCGATCCCGATGCGACCACCTGTACAGAGGATGCAGACGCCTTTGTCGGATAGTTCGTCGAGCGCGACGGCGATCTGTTCTATGCTTCGCCCCAGCGTGCGTGAGAGTCCGAGCCTGTTTGCCCGGATGGAACCGCGGCCGCGGTCCGCATGCAGGCACAGCCACATGAAGAGCCGGAACGCGCCGTCGGAAAGCAGCCCCGGCGCGCCGTCCACTTCGCGTCCGGCAGCGAACCAGCCCGAGGATTGCTTGAGACGGAACGGCGGTGCGGCGCTCACTTCGGTTCCTCCTCGCCTGGCTTCCGGCGCTTCTTGCGCATTGACTCCCCGTTGAGTTCAATCCGGTACGCGTTATGTACCAGGCGGTCGAGGATGCTGTCCGCAATGGTGGGATCGCCGATCTGTTCATGCCAGTGGGCGACCGGCATTTGTGAGGTGAGGATCACGGAGCGCCGCTGATAGCGGTCGTCGCAGATCTCGAGAAAGTCGCGCCGCTCGTTGTCCTTCATCGGAGCCATGGCGAAGTCGTCGAGCACGAGTACGTCGATACGCGACAGTTTCAGCAGCAGTCGGCCGATGCTGCCGTCGGCATGCGCCACCGCCAGCTCGCGGAACAACTCGGCGGTTCTCTTTTGCAGCACGGAGAAGCCGTCCCGGCAGGCCTTCTGCGCGAGTGCGCACCCGAGCCGGCTTTTCCCGATTCCGGTTGGGCCGATCAGCAGGACATTCTGGTTCCGGCGGACCCACTCGCTGCCGGCGAGCGTCCGCATCAGCCTGCGGTCGAGCCCGCGCGGATGCTGGTAATCGATGTCTTCGATGACGCCGCCTTCCTTCAGGTGTGCCGATCGAAGGCGACGGGCCAGTGCCCGATTCTCTTTCCACAGCCACTGCTGATCGGCGAGCATCGCGAAGCGCTCCTCGAATCCGAGTCGACTCATGTCGGCGGTTTCCAGTTGAGCGCGGAAGGCGTCGGCCATTCCGTGCAGTTTCATGGCGTGTAATTTCTCAACGGTTGGTTGATTCAGCATGGGGCTTCCTTTCCTTTCCGGGGGGCTGGTTGATTACTGCAGAAGATTGGTTGGCGGATCGTAATACCGGGCGCCGCGAACATTTTCGTGCCGGGGGCCGGATCTTTCGGACTCCAGGGAAGGACTGGTCTGGCGGTCGAGCGAACGTTTCAGAATCGATTTGAGGCTCTGATACGAACAGGCCCCGAGTTCCAACGCGCGTTTGCCGGCCGCTTCCAGACGCTCATTCGAATACGTCTTGCCCAAACGCATGATGCCGGGACAGGCCCGGTAACCGATTTCGGGATGCCGTTTGGTTTCCGGAACGGCGCCGATGACCAGAGCCGTCGCCTCGCCCACGGTTTCAGCCCAGTGGATCAGCCGCGAAGGCGTCCATTCCAGATGCGCCTGGTGGCTCTTCGGCATGTGTTCGTTTGATAGTGGTGTGGCGATAAGCCGCGGAACTGCGCAGATGCGAAGCGATGCGTTTACCGGTGTGAAAGATCTCGACCGCGACGGCGGTGAAGCGTGCTTCCAGTTGCCGGCCCGCGAGCTGGTAAGGAACGCTGTAATAATGACGGTCGACCTCGACGTGATAATCGATGGAAGCGCGCACGGTCTTCCAGTCGGCCATCACATAGCGCTGCGCCGGCAGCGGCTGGAGCGCCGGGCGGTCCACGGCGGCAAACAGCGACGCGCGGCTGCCCTCGCGTTTCCGGAACGGCCTGTCGTTGAGCTTTTCGAGGAGTGTGGCGATGGCCTCGTTCAGTTCCGCCGGCGAGAAGAACTTCCGGTGGCGAAGCGCCGCCAGTATCCAGCGTTCGACCAGGAGAACTGCATTTTCAACTTTGGCTTTGTCCCTTGGCTTATATGGCCGCGCCGGCATAATCGCCGTGCCGTAATGCTCGGACATCTCGTGATAGGTGCGGTTCAGATCCGGCTCATACCGGCAGGCGCGATTGACGCCGGTTCGCGGATTATCGGGCACGACCAGTTTCGGCACGCCCTGGATGTATTCGAAAGCGTTGAGGTGGCAGTCGATCCAGTTCTCCAGGCGCCGGCCCAGCGCGGCGCGCGCGAAGGTGTACGTGCCGGCGCCGAGCACGGCAACGAACAGCGAGGCGGGCGCCGTCTCACCGGTTTTGCGATCGTGAATCGGGATCGTTGGTCCGGCCCAATCGACGAACATCTTCTCGCCGGCCTTGTGATCCTGCCGGAGCACGACATCCCGATTCCGGTTCCATCGCTGGTACAGTTCGCAGAAGCGGCTGCAGCCGTATCCGTCCCGGTGGGTTTCGCGATACTCTTCCCACAACAACTGCAAGGTGACGTGCTTTGTTTGCAGCTGCCGCTGGATCTCGGCGAAGTCGAGGCCGGGGCGCGGTGCTGAAGGCGGATATTCCGGCCGGGTGGGGAACAGCAGTTCGTTCAGCCGCCGGTCGTCGTACTCGTCCGGTAGCGGCCAGGTCAGGCCCACGGCAGCAGCCCTCTCAAGGTACCGGTGAACGGTCGTCTGACCGATGCAACAGCTTCGGGCAATCTGGTCCTGGCCGAGGCCGAGACCGAATCGTAAACGTAGAACTTCTCCGATCTTTCGCATGGACAACCTCTTCTGGGGCACTTGGCTCCCTCCACCTGTCAGTGGAATCAACCAGCGCCCGCCGTTGTCCAGCGCCGCCCGCTCTGAGATGAAACTTTCTTTAGAAAATCATTCCGGGATGTGAATAACGATTCCGGGCCAGGAGGGATTTTCCATCCGCTTCCCGCCGGAATCGTTATTCACATCAGCCCGGAAT
>JASHSD010000468.1 GCA_030036985.1 Bryobacteraceae bacterium | reverse complement strand
CGCGCTGGCGGATATTCATCAGTGCCTGGGCGAGGCGGGAGTGCGAATCTATGCATCGAGCGGCGTCACCGACGGCGCCGGGCGCTTCGGTTACGTGATCTATTTCATGGAAGACGATCACCTGGAAGCGGCCCGTGTGCTGAAGACTGTTGCGATCAAGGGATAGGCCGTGGCACAGGCTTCAGCCTGTGTTTTGCCTGCCTATTTCACACGGACCGCGGCGCCATTGAGATATTCCTCCATGACGATGGCTGCCCGTTCCAGTTGCACACAGGACAGCTTGCCGATCTCCTCCTGCACCTTGCCCTGAAAATCACCGTTGCGTAAGCGGTTAACAGGCCGCGAAAAAGCCAATGGAATCAGTTGGCGGCCCATAAGGCATCGCGGACGCAGCGACCTGTGTCAAAATCCGCGCGGCTTGTTTCTGCGCCCAACCGCCTGCTACACTATCGTCTTATGTCAGCCATCCCCGCCGCCCGGCATCATCATCACCATCATCGGGCGATCAGTGCGCGGCGGGTCCTGGCCTAATCGGTTTGTAAAAAACAACGAAAGGACGCCCGCCGCGAAACCGGCGGGCTTTTTTATTGCCCGCCGGTTCGCGGCGGCACTCAGCATGAGTCTCGATTACAGCAAACTCGACGGCCTGATCCCGGCCGTCATCCAGGACGCCGCATCCGGCCGCGTTCTCATGGTCGGCTTCATGAACGACGAAGCTTTTCAGAAGACGCGCGACACCGGCTTCGTCACCTTCTACAGCCGCTCGCGCAACAAGTTGTGGATGAAGGGGGAAAGCTCCGGACACCGGCTTGTGGTCAAGGAAATATCGACCGATTGCGACGACGATACGCTGCTCATCCAGGTGGAAGCGCTCGGCCCCGGCGTCTGCCACAACGGCTACCAGAGCTGCTTCTACCGCAAGCTCGACGGCGACCGCTGGACCGAAACCGAATCGCGCGTCTACGACCCCGCGGCGGTTTACGGGAGCAAATCGTGAAGCTGAAACTCGGCATCCCCAAAGGCAGCCTCGAAAACGCCACCGTCGATCTGTTTCGCCGCGCCGGCTTCAACATCACCACCAGCTCGCGTTCGTATTTTCCGGCCATCGATGATCCCGATATCGAATGCATGCTCATCCGCGCGCAGGAAATGGCGCGCTACGTCGAAGACGGCATCCTCGACGCGGGCCTCACCGGGCTGGATTGGGTGGAAGAAGTGGGCGCGAGCGTGGTGGCCGTCGCCGATCTGATTTATGCCAAGCAGAGTTTCGGCAAGGTCCGATGGGTTCTGGCCGTGCCCGAATCGAGTTCGTTCCAATCCGTGAAGGACCTCAACGGCAAAATCGTCGCGACGGAATTGGTGGCTACGACGAAGCGCTATCTGGAGCGCAACGGCGTTTCCGCGAAGGTCGAGTTCAGCTGGGGCGCGACCGAAGTCAAGCCGCCGGTGCTGGCCGATGCCATCGTTGAGGTGACCGAAACGGGTTCGTCTTTGCGCGCGAACAAACTGCGGATTGTCGAGACGGTGCTGGAATCGAACACTCAGCTGATCGCCAATAAAGAATCGTGGGCGGATGAGTGGAAGCGGCAAAAGCTGGAGGATCTGAAACTGCTGCTGCAGGGCGCTATCAATGCGCTTGGGAAAGTCGGGCTGATGCTGAACGTGCATCGCGATCGGCTCGACGCCGTGCTGGACGTGCTGCCCGCGTTGAAGCGTCCCACGGTTTCACATCTCAGCGACGGCGAGTGGCTGGCGGTGAACACGATTCTCGACGAATCGACCGCGCGTCTGATTATTCCGCGGCTCAAGCAGGCGGGCGGCGAAGGCATCGTCGAATACCCGCTGAACAAGATCGTGATGTGACATGCTGCGGATACTCGAAGCGAAGGACATGGGCCGGGTGCTGGCCCGGCGCGCGGCGCGGTTGAATGAAGCCGAGGAGATTGTGCGGCCGATTCTCGAAACCGTGCGCACCCGCGGCGATAAAGGTCTGCTCGAACTGGCGCGCAGGTTCGATCACCTCGAGCGCAAATCCGTTCGCGTCCCGGCGGAGGAACTCGCGGCTGCGGCGGAACGGCTGACGCCCGAATTCCGTTCGGCGGTCGAAACGGCGGCGGGAAACGTTCGCCGCTTCGCGGAAAAGCAACTGCCGCGCGAATACTCGTCGGCTTTCGACACCGGGCTGCGGTTGGGCCAGATCGTGCGGCCGCTGGATACGGTAGCCGCGTACATTCCCGCCGGGCGTTACCCTCTGCCGTCCACGCTCATCATGACGGCCGTGCCCGCGCAGGTCGCGGGCGTGAAGAACGTGTGCGCGGCCTGTCCGCGTCCGGTCGATGAGGTCTATGGGACGGCGCATCTGCTCGGCGTCGATCAGGTTTTTCAAATCGGAGGCGCGCAGGCGATCGCGGCGTTTGCCTATGGAACGAAGACCGTGCCGCGCGCGGACCGCATTGTCGGGCCCGGAAACATTTATGTCGCGGCCGCGAAGAAACTGCTTGCGGGAGACGTGGGAATCGATTTCGTCGCCGGTCCCACCGAGATTCTGATCATCGCGGCGGAAGGCGATCCGAAGTTCCTTGCGGCGGACATGCTGGCGCAGGCCGAGCACGATACGGACGCGAGTTCGATTCTGCTGACCACGTCGAAACGCCTGGCCGCGCAGGTGGTGAAGGAAGTCGAGCATCAACTGGTGACCCTTACGACCGCGGCTGTCGCGCGGAAAGCGATCGACAGGAACAGCGCGGTGGTCATCGTGACATCGCTCGACGAAGCGGTGGAAATTTCGAACGCATTCGCGCCGGAGCATCTGAGCCTTCACCACGAAGAGCTGATTCCGAAAATCCGCCATGCGGGCAGCATCTTCGTGGGACCATTCAGTCCCGAAGCGGCGGGGGATTACGCGGCTGGCCCCAATCACGTGCTGCCCACCAGCGGCGTGGCGCGTTTGCGTGGCGGGTTATCGGCGGCGGATTACGTGAAAGTGATCTCGATCCAGCAGCTCGATGCCCGGGCGCTCGCGAAACTGGCGCCCGCGATCACGACGCTGGCGCGCGCCGAAGGCCTCGAAGCGCACGCGCGATCCGTGGAGGTTCGGCTTGCGCGGTAGTCTTGTTTTTCCCGAGCCCCGCGCGTCGAGGGCCTCGAAGCGCACGCCCGACCGCTGTTTTGTAGGGCAGGATGGCATCCTGCGCGGGGTTGGCAACCCCGCTCGCCCGCTGCCGTCTGAAGCCGCATTCGCTCCCTCGCGGTCGCGGCTCGGAAACGCATTGTCCTTAGCGGTAGTTTTCGATGGTGGCGCCATTGAGACCTGACCCCCGCAAAGCCGTGCGCGACATGGCGCCCTACTCGCCGCCGAGCAGCGGACGCGCGGGCAAGCTGCGTCTCGATTTCAACGAAAATACAGTCGGCTGTTCGCCGCGCGTGATCGAATTTCTGCGCAGCCGGATATGCGAACAGCAGCTCAGCATCTATCCCGAATACACGAGCGTGAAACCGGCGCTGGCTGCGTTCTTTAAAGTCTCGTCGGATGAGCTGCTGCTTACGAACGGCACCGACGAAGCCATTCAGGTTCTGGTCAACACGTACATCGATGACCGTGACGAAGTCTTCATCCTGCGCCCGTCTTACGCCATGTACCGCTTTTACGCGGAGGTCGCGGGCGCGAAGATCGAAGAAATTCCGTACCGGCCGCATACGCTGGCATTCCCGCTGGAAGAGCTGCTCGAAGCCATCACGCCGCAAACGCGCGCTGTGCTGATTTCGAATCCGAACAATCCCACCGGCACGGCCATTGATATCGCGGGCGTGAAGCGGATCCTCGATCGCGCGCCGCAAGCCGCCGTTTTGATCGACGAAGCCTATTACGAATTCTGCGGCATCACCGCGCTTCCGCTCATCCGCGAATACCCCAACCTCTTCGTCAGCCGGACGTTTTCCAAGGTCTACGGAATGGCCGCGATGCGCATGGGCTGCCTGTTTTCACAGTCCGCGAACGTGGAATATCTGCACAAATGCCAGTCGCCTTACAGCGTGAACATGCTCGCCGCATTGGCCGCCGAGGCGGCGATTCAGGATACCGAGTACGTCTCGAACTATGTGAATGAAGCGCTCGCGGCGCGCGAACTCCTGCGCGAAGGGCTCGCCAAACTCGGGATCGACCAGGCATCCAGCTCGGCGAACTTCATTCTCGGTTATTTCGGCGACCGCGCGATTGAGGTCCGCGACGCGCTTCGCGACCAGGCCATCCTCGTGCGCGATCGCAGCTATGAAATTCCCGGAGGCGTGCGCATCACCGCCGGCACGCGCGAGCAGGCGCGCCGCGTTCTCGAAGAACTGGAGAAGATCTGGTGAAGGACCTTCTCATTTTCGACATGGACGGCGTGCTGGTGGATGTGACCGAATCCTATCGGGCAACGATTCAGGCCACCGTGAAATACTTCACGGGCGACGAACCGTCGCGCGAAGAGATTCAGGACTGGAAAAATCGCGGCGGCTGGAATGACGACTGGCAGCTTTCGACCCGCATGATCCACGAGCGCGGCAGGCAGACGCCTTACGAGGAAGTGGTCGATTATTTCCAGAAGCTCTTCCACGGCGACGGCACAAACGGCATGATCCTGCGTGAGCAATGGGTGGCGGTTGACGGCCTTTTCGAGCGTCTCGGCGCGCGGCATCATCTGGCCGTTTTCACCGGACGTCTGCGTTGGGAAGCCAATGTGACGCTCGAACGTTTTCTGCCGAACCGTTTTACTCCGGTTGTCGGCGCCGACGACGTTCAACGCACGAAGCCAGATCCCGAAGGCCTCCACAAAATCTGCGCATCGCTGGCGCACGGCAAGTGCTGGTACGTCGGCGATACGGTGGATGACGCGCGCGCTTCGGCCGCGGCGCGCATTCCGTTCATCGGCATCGCGGCGAGAGGTAATCCGCGCTACGACGAACTCGTTCGGCTGCTGCGCGACGCCGGCGCCGTCGCGGTGCTCGACGACATCAATTCTCTGGAGGCCGCAATTGCCCCGATCCGCTAAACTGCAGCGCGATACGAAGGAGACGCAGATCGGCGGCGAACTGCGCATCGAAGGCCGCGGGCGCTACGAAATATCGAGCGGCATCCGCTTCCTCGACCACATGCTCGAATTGTTCGCCAAACATGGCGGCTTCGATCTGAAGATCCACGCCAAGGGCGATCTCGATGTCGATCAGCACCACACCGTCGAAGACACCGGCATCGTAATCGGCCAGTTGTTCGCGCAGGCGCTGGCCGACCGCAAGGGCATCAACCGCGCCGGCTACTTCGTGCTGCCGATGGATGAAACGCTGGCGGTGGTTGCGGTCGATCTCGGCGGACGCCCCGCGCTGGTCTACAAAGACCGGGTCAAGGTCAGGCTGGTGGGCGATCTGCAGACCGAACTCGTCGAGGATTTCTTCGGCGGCTTCGTGCATCACGCGGGCGCGAACCTGCATGCGAAGGTTCTCTACGGCCGCTCGAATCACCATAAAATCGAAGCCGTTTTCAAATGCTGGGCGCGAGCCATGCGCTACGCCTGCTCGATGGATGCGAGGCTCAAGGACCAGTTGCCGTCGACGAAGGGTCTGCTGTGATCGCGATCTTCGATTACGGCGCGGGGAATCTGCGGTCGGTGCAGAATACGCTCGATGAGATCGGCGCGACTTACGAACTTGTCCGCGATGCCGCGGGGCTTGAGCGCGCTTCGAAGATCATTCTGCCTGGCGTGGGCCATTTCGGGCAGATGCTGCGGGCGCTGGATGA
>JASHSD010000467.1 GCA_030036985.1 Bryobacteraceae bacterium | reverse complement strand
TCTGTTCTCATCCCGATTCAATGCGAATTCTTCGCCCTTGAGGGCGTCTCCGGACTCATGGATACTATCGACCGCGTGCGGGACTCCTTCGCCCATCCCCTCCGCATCGAGGGAATTCTCCTGACCATGTATGACGACCGCACCAATCTGACGCGCCAAGTCGCTGCCGATCTCCGGGAATTTTTCGGCGACGAGGTCTTCACCACGGTGGTCCCGCGAAGCATCCGCCTGGCCGAAGCCCCGAGCCACGGTAAACCCATTCTCCTGTACGATCCCGCGTCGAAAGGCTCAGAAGCTTATATTCAGCTCGCAAAAGAGATTCTCAAGAATGACCAGAAACGATCCGCGAAAAGCCCTCGGTAAAGGGCTCCACGCCCTGCTTCCGCCGCGCCCTCCCGCGCCCCCGCCGGCCGCCCCTGAACCGGTCGCCGCTGCTCCGGCTAATCCGGCCAACACCCACACTCTGCCCATCGACTATCTCACCCCGAACCCGCATCAGCCGCGGCGGGATTTCGATGCCGCGGCCCTCGCCGAGTTGACTCAATCCATCGAACGCGACGGCGTCATCCAACCCATCATTGTTCGGAAAGCCGCCGCGACTGAATATCAGATCATCGCCGGAGAACGCCGCTGGCGCGCCGCCAAAGCCGCCGGACTCGAGGAGGTCCCCGTCATTATCCGCAGCGCCGACGACCACCAGGTTCTGGAACTCGCCTTGGTCGAAAACATCCAACGCGAAGATCTCAATCCCATCGAACTTGCCCTCGCCTTTCACCGAATGGCCGGCGAACTCGGGATGAGCCACGACCAGATCGGCCACAAAACCGGCAAAGAGCGCACCACAATCACGAACTCCGTCCGCCTGCTCCAACTCCCGCCCGATATTCAGGAAATGGTTGCCCGCAAGCAGCTTTCGGCCGGACACGCCCGCGCGCTCCTTAAATTCGACGATGATCAAACCCGGAGAGAAATCGCCGCACTCTGCGTCGCCGAAGGGTGGTCGGTCCGCCAGATCGAGCAGTTCACCAAACCGGCGGCCGTACACGAGAAAAAAGAAAAAACGAACCCAACCGAAGCCGCCGAACGTGGTCTTGACCCGAACGTCCGGTTCGCCATTGAGGAACTCGAGCGCGTACTGGGGACGCGAGTGCGAATTCTGGAACGTTCACGCGGCGCAGGGCGAATTGAAATCGATTACTACGATCCCGACGACCTCGACCGCATCTACACCCAGATCGTCGGTGAATCACAATAGAATTACGTCAAAATCTTCAGGATGTCCGCCAGTTCCCGCCGAATCTCCGGCAGCGGATCGTCCATCGGGAAAAGCTCTTCCTGCATCGCCTGCAGGCGCGTCTTTTCCTCGCTCTGCTTGGCCGCCTTCAATGCCTTCCGCGCCCCTTCGATGGTGAACTTTTCATTGTAAAGGAGATGCTTGATGTTCAGCAGCAGCTCGACATCCTTGCGCCGGAACATCCGCTGGCCGGTATTCGACTTCTTCGGCGACAAGCCGGGAAACTCCGATTCCCAGTACCGCAGCACGTAAGGTTCGACCCCCACCAACTGGCTGACCTCGCCGATCCGAAAGAACAGCTTGTCCGGAATCGCCGTACTCTCGTCCCTCATCCTACATAGCCATCCTATCGCGGTAACGTATACGCGATAACCTATAGTGGGTATCAGGCATCCAATTCACTATGGAACTGAGGACTTCAAATCCAGCGTTCGCGCAGGGCACATACGACGTCAGGGGCATGGCGGTGGGATATGGCCCCACCATGACCATCTCCGGCACGGTCAACAAAGCCGGCTTCCTCATCATTCTCGTCCTGCTGAGCGCCGCATGGACGTGGAATCAATTCTTCACCAATGGACCGGCGGCCGTCGGCGGATACACCATGGTCGGCGCATTCGGCGGGTTTATCGTCGCCATGGTCACGGTGTTCAAGAAGCAGTGGTCGCCGATCACCGCCCCCATCTACGCCCTGCTTGAAGGACTCTTCCTCGGCGCCCTCTCGGCGATGCTGGAACTGCGTTTTCCGGGGATCGCAATTGAATCGGTGGCCCTGACCTTCGGGACGTGTTTGTGCATGCTGCTCGCCTACCGGTCCGGCCTGATCCGACCCACTCAGCGATTCATGATCGGGATTGTCGCGGCCACCGGCGGCATCATGCTGGTCTATTTCCTTTCGATGATCCTCGGGTTCTTCCACATCCAGATTCCCGGCATCTTCGGCAGCGGACCGGTCGGCGTTCTGTTCAGCCTTTTTGTTGTCGTCATCGCGGCGCTCAATCTGATCCTCGATTTCGGCATGATCGAGGAAGGCGCATACCGCGGAGCGCCGAAGTATATGGAATGGTACGGCGCGTTCGGTCTGATGGTGACGCTGGTCTGGCTGTACCTCGAGATCCTGCGACTGATGTCGAAGCTGCGCGACCGGCGGTAAGTCAACAACCCACAACGCCACGTATTTTTTGTGGGTCAGGCCTTCGGGCCTGCGGCTGGGCTTCTGCCCGGCCCGAGACCAGTAATAACCCTCGCGTTTGCGTGACTCCAAAGCCGCCCGGAAGGGCGGGCAGCGCCGAAGCGCCGGCCCCACAACAAGTGAAGCATGTGCTACGGGTTTCCCTGCATGCTCTTCTCCAGCCGGTCCAGCGTCTGCATGGCCGGAAGGCACTGAGCTACGCTGGCGTTCGGTTCCCGTCCCTCTTTGATCGCGGCGAAGAACTCGCGATCCTGCAGCTCGATCCCGTTCATCGACACGTCGACGTTCGACACATCGATCGGCTTCTGATCCCCGTCGACCAGCTCGTCGTAGCGGGCGATGTATGTTCCGTTGTCGCAGATGTACCGGAAGAACGTCCCCAGCGGCCCTTTGTTGTTAAACGACAGGGCCAGCGTGCAAATCGCGCCGGACGGAATCTTCAACTGGACGCTCATGTCCATCGCGATCTTCAGTTCCGGATGATGCGGACCCTCCAGCGCATTGGCGCGATGCGCCGTCTCGCCCGTTTGATATTGAAACAGGTCGACCGTGTGACAGGCGTGGTGCCAAAGCAGATGGTCCGTCCAGCTGCGCGGCTTGCCCGCCGCGTTCATATTCGTGCGGCGGAAGAAAAACGTCTGCACATCCATCGACTGGATCTTCAGCTCGCCCGCCAGAATCCGTTTCCGGATCCACTGATGACTCGGATTGAAGCGCCGGGTGTGACCGGCCATCGCCACCACGCCGGTTTCCTTCTGCACGCGCACGAGCCTTTCGGAATCCGCCAGATTATCCGCCATGGGGATCTCCACCATCACATGCTTTCCGGCACGCATGCACTGCTCGGCCTGATCGGCGTGCATCTGCGTCGGCGTCGTCAGGATCGCGGCTTCGACGCCGGGCTGCGCCAGGCTTTCGGCCAGATTACCGGTCCAATGCGGGATGCCGAATCGCTTCGCCACTTCCTCGGTCCCGGCCGGATTTCCCCCCGTCAACGAGACCACCTCGATGCCTTCGATTTTGGATATGGCCTCCAGATGCTTGATGCCAAACGCGCCTTGTCCGGCGACGCAGATCTTCATGTCTTTGTTTTTCCTCACCTGCAATGATATGCGATGACCCTCAAAATCGGACCAGACTTCTGTGCACCAGATGCCAGCCGATTCTTACCGAGGTAATGCAGAGCGAGGTCCCGCCCAGCATGAGCGCCAACACCACGACGTCCCAACCGGGCCGATGCTTATAAAGCCAGGGGAAATTCATCGAATGCAGCCCGTGATAGGCCCATCTTTCCATCCACATCGCCGAATGGTATTCGGCCACCACCCGGCCGATTCGCGGATCGATGTAGACCATCGTGTGTTGCGGATCGTTCAAACGCAACCGCAGGACAGGAAGCGGCAGCTCGTGCGTGCGGTCGAGGTAATACGCGTCGTATTGACGGATCAACTGTTCTTCCGCGACGCCGAAACCCGACGCCGCTTTTCGCACGATTTCGAGAACCCGCGGTTGGCGATTTACCGGAATAATCAGTAAATGCGCGGCATCCCGCATCAGGTACACCGCGTCGTCCCCGATAAACGAACATTCCACCGTCTTCACTCGAAAATTCGAACCCATTTCGTCCCCCGCTTCACCCAACGCCGCGCGCGGGGTCTTCCCCTGGAATCGACCGAACGAAAACAGCTCACCCTCCAGGGCCTGCGCAATTCCCGATGCCGCGGTGGATTCCTCCGCCGCCTGCGAAGGAAACGGATCCATCGACAGCATCCCGCTGAATGCCCACGTACCCGCCAGAACGCCGAAAAACAACCCCAGAATAACGTGCAGCCGCTTCGGCC
>JASHSD010000466.1 GCA_030036985.1 Bryobacteraceae bacterium | reverse complement strand
ATCCCATCAAGAACTTTAAGGACGCGGTGGGCAGCGGCATCGCGGTGTACACCTTCAACGATGGCAAGATCGTTCCCGACCGGCTGATCCCTGTGCCCCGGGAGAGTCTCGCGCCCGGCCGCGCAACCCGCTTGCCGGCCGGCACAGAGAGCAATATGGGCGTACCCTATCCGGCGGCGATTGCCGTGTTGAGCCAGTTCGGGCGCGAAAAGCTTCTTGTCGCCGACAACCTTTCCGATTTTGTAGTGATGCTTGATGCCACGACCGGCGCGGTAGAGGGGCGTTTCGATCTCTCTGAAAGCGATACCGTACCTTCCACCTATCCCATTGCTCTTGCCCTGGCGAAGGATGGCCGCCGCGCCTACGTGGCCCTGTGGAATGCATCGGAAATTGCCGAGCTCGATTTGACCAGCGGCACGGTCACACGCAAGCTGGCGCTGCTCAAGCCCACGAACGGTCTTGCGCCGGGCACGCATCCCTGTGCCTTTGCCCTCTCGCCCGACGGCAAAACCCTCTACGTTGCGCTGGCCAATCGCGATGCTGTGGCCGCAGTGAATGTGAGCGCAGGGCAGTTTTCCGTGAAAGGCTTCTTCGATACGCGCCTGCCGGGGCAGACGTACTTTGGGGCCGAGCCTGTGGCCCTGGCGCTCAATGCGAACGGCGTGCGTCTTTACGCCGCTGACATGGCCAGTGATGCCGTGGCCGTCTTCGACACCCGCAAGCTGACGCCGAAGACCGCCGCAACAGGCATGGTGGAACCCGACGGCTTTATTCCCACCGACTGGCTGCCGATCTCGATGGCTTTCGACTCGCTGCCGCAGGGCGGACGGCTCTTTGTGGCCACGGGCAAAGGCACCGGCACCGGGCCCAACAACTTTCCCCAGCGCCCGGTGGAAAATGCCGACAAAAATTTTCTGGGCAGCAGCAGCTCCTATATCGGCACGCTGCTGTACGGCTCGCTCGCCGGCGTCGACGAGTCGGCGATTGAAAACGATCTGCCGCAATGGACGCCGGTGGTGCTCGATTCCAACCTGATGATCGCGGGGCAAAAGCAGATCGCCTTCGCCGCGAACCGGCCTAATCCCATCAAGCACGTGATCTACATCATCAAGGAGAACCGCACCTACGATCAGATCCTCGGCGATCTCTCAGAGGACGGTAAGCCGGTGGGCAACGGCGACTTGAAGCTCGCCATGTATGGCGCGACTGTCACGCCCAACGAGCACAAGCTCGCTCTCCAGTTCGGCGTGCTCGACAACTTCTTCGATTCCGGCGAGGTCTCCGGCGACGGCCACGTCTGGTCGACCGCGGGCATCGGCTCGGATTATCTCGAAAGGACCTGGCAGCAGACCTATCGTGGGGAGCAGCGGCCCTACGATTTTGAAGGTGTGGTGGCCGATGGCTTTCCGCTGCTCCAGAACATTCCCGACGTGAACGATCCCGGGAGCGGGTACCTGTGGGGCGATATGGCCGCGCACGGCAAGATCTACTACCACTTCGGCGAATTTGTCATTTCCACTTTCTGCGACGAGCCGGTTGTCGCCGATCCCAAACTGGGGCCGATGCTGGCCGGACCGAAGTGCGCAAAGAAGGCGTACGCGCCGGGCGAAGATCTACCCGAGGCCTGGGGCGGAGGCACGAACAAGTGGCCGTGGCCGATTCCGGTGCTGGTGGCCAATACAGCTACCAAGCCGGAGCTCGTCGGCCACTTCGATCCCGATGCGCCCGACTTCAATCTGCTCGTCCCCGACCAGATTCGCGTGGAGGTTTTCCTTCGCCATCTCAAGGGATGGATCGCCGATCGCGCGCAGGGCAAAGACACCATGCCGGACTTTATCCTGCTGCGCCTGCCCGACGATCACACCGCGGGCACACGTCCCGGCTGGCCCACGCCCAAGGCCTCGGTCGCCGATAACGACCTCGCCGTGGGCCGCGCGGTGGAAGCGGTTTCGCACTCGCCTTACTGGGATGACACGGCGTTCTTCATCCTCGAAGACGACGCGCAGAACGGCGCCGACCACGTGGACGCGCACCGCAGCATCGCGCTCGTCATCAGCAAATACGCCCCGCACGGGGATAACGGCGCGCCTTTCGTCGACGATCATTTTTATTCGACGGTCAGCGTCATCCGCACCATGGAAGTGCTTCTGGGCCTGCCGCCGATGAACAACAACGACGCCTTCTGTTCGCTCATGGCCGATCTTTTCACCGGCCCCGGCGATCAGCCTGCCTACGACGCCGATACTTCAAACCGCGACAACGGGCTCATCTACGCCGCCAACAGTCCCCATACCGTGGGCGCGCGCGCGAGCATGAAGATGGATTTCAGCCACGAGGATCGCGCGCCGGTGGAGAAGCTCAACGTGATCCTGTGGAAGGACGCGATGGGCAACGCCGCCGTGCCCGCCATGCTCAGGCAGAAGCCGAAGAAGACAGACGCGGACGACGGCGACTAAATCCCGCGACGGGTTTCCAACTTCGGTGCCTGCGCCCGCCTGTGTGCACTTGCGAAAGTGTCACACTGCCGTCGCATCCGCGTCCGGGATCGGGCTAACCTCCTTATCAATACAACAGAAGGAGGACATCGATTCCATGCAGAAAACCACGGCAATGATTCTTGTGTTGCTCCTCGGTCTTGGCGGCATGCCCGCCTTCGCGCTCGACGGTCTCTCGGCCTCATACGCGAGCGGCACTGTGGACGCGCTGCAACCCGAGACCAAAGGC
>JASHSD010000465.1 GCA_030036985.1 Bryobacteraceae bacterium | reverse complement strand
CTCGCGCTTTGGCGACGCGACTGCCATAAACAGGGGCGTGAGCAGCCGCCTGACGATTGCGGACGATTTCGGGACTTCATGGCTGTACGCGATGCAACCGGGCGCAGACGCGACTCCTCGGGAGCCCGGCGAGCCTTCGGGGTTCGCGCAGCTGATTCAACAATTGGAGAACGAATCGTCCACGTGGGGTCAGGGCTTCGGTCCTGCAGGCCGGCCTTCGGGCCGGCCCGAACCCGACGGCAACCTGGCCGGAAGCGTTGAAAGGCCGTCGACGACCAACCAACAGCCGATGGACGTTCTGAACGTTCTGAACGGGGCGATTTCGAAGAATGCCGGCGGTTCCGCGGCGAAGCCCCGGCCGACCGAATCGGCTCAATCTACGACAAGCCGGCCGCCGGCAGACTTACCGGCAGTCGTATCGACGGAGCCCGAGCCAGCTTCAACGCCTGCGAAAAGCGATCTCCCAACCGATGGACCGAAGGCAACGCCGAAAGGCCCCGCGTACACACCCGTAACCAATTCAGCACCGGGCAAGCCACCGTTGGCCGCCAGATCGGGCCGGATGGCTCCGGCAAACGATGCGGCAAAGAAGGACGAGGCAAAGACCGATTCGACGCGAATCCAATCCGCGACAGATCGGCCGCCAAGCGCGGTAATCGCCGCGTACACGACACAAGACCCGCCGATTCAAACTGTTCCGCCGCCGGTCGCCAGTTCAGCGTGGACCGCTCCGGCGTATACCCAGTCCTCAACGATCACGGCGCCCAGCGCGGCTGCAACAGCTGAAACAGAACTTCCATCGCTACAGCGAAAGGCAAGCGCGCCGGTGACGCCTGCCGGAGCGGCGGTCCGTCAACAAAGATCGAAGCCGGGTAAAGTCGCCGAAAGCCCTGCGCCACCGGTTATGAGCAATGGCTTTTCAATAGCCGTCCCGGCGCTGTCGGCCGTAAATGACGTGCCGGCGCGGAGCGCCCGTTCCGCCAACGACGCGGGTGAATCGTCCGGAACGCAGAGCAAAGCTCAGGCCGCGCCGATCTCTCCCGGGAAAGATTCCACCGACCCAGGCCCGTCTGTGGTCGACCTGAAGATACACCCGCAGGAGCCGGCGTCGGCAAATCTCGCTCCGACACCGGCGCCGACTGCGGACCCACTCGTGCATACCCCAACCGCTGCGCCCCTCAATGTCGTGAACGAACCCGCGCCCGCGCCACTGCCCGCGAATACCGCCGCGCCGCCGGTGATCGCCCCGGCAACCGCCGCGCCGGCGCACATCCCGGCCGCGAAACACGATCCTCCGGCAATGCCCACCGCACAGGCGCAGGCCGCCGAGCTTCCGCCCGAGCCGGCGAAACAACCGTCGCAGCCGTTGCGATCCATCTCCATCGAATTCGCGCCCGACGGCGCGCAGGATGTGCGCGTGCGCCTGGCCGAGCATGCGGGTGACGTCCACGTTTCGCTTCATTCCACCGACAGCGCGCTCGGTGGACGCCTCGCCGAGGGCGTGAACGATCTGGTCGGCACGCTCTCCCGCGCCGGTTACGATGCCGAGGCATGGACGCCCGGCCAGGACCGCCAAAATCAACGCCAGCCCGAGGAACAAGAACAGAATCGCCGCGATGAGAGCGGGGACGCGGATCAGGAATCCGGCGAATTCGGCGCCATGTTCGGGCAATCCACCGAGGAGGTTTCATGAGTCCAACCGGCAGCAGCACATCCACTCCACCAACAAGTTCAGCAAATCCGGCAACAAACGGTTCGACATCAACTTCGGCATCGGCCATGACCGATCCGCTGGCAAGCGAATCGACCTTTCTGACACTGCTGGTTTCGCAGCTGCAGAATCAGGATCCGCTGGATCCCGTCGACAGCACGCAGTTCGTTTCGCAGCTCACTTCGTACGCGCAGCTCGAGCAGCTCATCGATATTCACCAGAACACAGGCACGCTCGTGACCGACGCAAGCGCCACGAGCACCACGTCAACCAGCGGCACATAAAGACACTACAGGGGCTTAACCAACCATGTCGATCTCTTTCGCAGACTCACTTTCGGGACTCACCTCCGACGCCACCGCCATCAACGTCGTCAGCGAGAACCTGGCCAACCTGAACACGACCGGCTACATGGATCAGGACGTGTCGTTCCAGGACCTGGTCAATCAAAGCCTGTCGGGCTTCAGCAATACGACTTCGATCAGCGGCTCGACCATCGCGCAAACGAACACGGATTTCACCCAGGGAACTCTCGTCAGCACCGGCGGCGCTTACGACGCCGCCATTTCCGGCGGCGGCTTTTTCGTGGTGAACGACCCTACCACCGGACAGCAGCTGCTGACGCGCCAGGGCGATTTCCAGGTGAACTCGGACGGCGATCTGGTGACTGCCGACGGACAGAACGTGCAGGGCTGGAACGCCACGGACGGCGTTGTGGACACCAACGGCCTCACCACAAATCTTGTCGTGCCGACGGCCTTGTCTTCGGCCAATGTGGCCACCACGGAGTTCTCCACCAATGTGAACCTCGATTCGAACGCGACGGCGGGATCGGCGGACGCCACTTTCAGTACGCCGGTGCAGGTTTACGACTCTCTCGGCAATGCCCAAACCCTGACCGTCACTTACACCGAGGCGGCGGCGAATACGTGGAACTACAGCGTCACGATGCCGTCGTCAGCCATCGCCGACGGGACGGGGACGACCACGGTTCTGGCCAGCGGAACGCTGAGTTTTAACGGCGACGGTCAACTGGTCTCTCCGGCGGCGGACGCGGGCGCGATCCAGATACCAATCGACCTGGCCAACGGGGCCAATAGCGGCAATCCTCCGGGAACGTTGACCT
>JASHSD010000464.1 GCA_030036985.1 Bryobacteraceae bacterium | reverse complement strand
GGCGGGCCGCGAATTTCTCAATCTGGTGGTCGGCAGCGAAGACGCGGCCGGCGAAGCTTCGGGCGAGCCGGAGTTGGTTTCCTCGGGCGGCCGGCGTTAGTCTTGATCCATGGATTCGGCCTCCGCGTTGGGCCTTCTGACAAGGCTCCTTTCCGATCCCCCCGATCTTTCCATCGTCGCCGATCCGACGGCCTGGAAGATCGTCAGGGATAACGCGGCGCGGCATGGCGTGGCTCCGCTGATCGCGTTCCTTGCGCGTGCGCATGTGGAGAGAGCCGAGCGTGAGTGGTGCGACCGGGTTCTGACCTCCGCCTGGACCCGCCACACGCGAAACCTGCGGGAATTGGATGACGTTCTGAGTGTGCTCGACGGCGCCGGGCTATCGGTGCTTGTGTTGAAAGGACCGCCGCTGGCGTGCCGCTATTACCAGCCGCCGTTCCTGCGCAAACCTTCCACCGACATCGATCTCGCGATCGGGAAAGATGACCTTGATCGCGCTTGCGAAGCTCTAGCGAAACTGGGCTACGCGCCGGAGGAGAATGTGCGCGAGTCGAAGGCGATCAGCCATCATATCGGGCTGGAGCACCCGGCGCGGCCGGCTCTTGAACTCCATTTCCGTTTGACCCACAAAGCACTCGGCATTCGCACGGAAGAGTTTCTGGAGCGATCAGTCCCCTATGTTCTGCCAGGCGGTCGCGCGGTGCGTATTCTCTCGCCTGCCGACGAGATCCTGCATCTGGTGCTGCATCGCGCCTCCGGCCGTTTCGCTACGCTGTTTCATCTGTACGAGGTCCGGAAGATCTGGCGTTGCGCCCCGATCGAGACGCGCCGCGAAGCCGTGCTTACAGCGGCCCGGCATCACTTCGCGGGCGTGTTCGCCATGACCGACATCGCCTTCCGCGCGCGCTGGGGCGAAGCCATGCTGACTCCGGATATTCCGCTACCGGCCACATGGCTGCACTGGCGCCTAACCGAAAAGCTCTACGACGAATTCGAGCGTTGTTCCGATCCCGGCCGCGAACTGCCGCTCACAGTGCGGCTCAAACGAAAATGGCTGGACTTTCAGATGACGGACCAGCCAAGCGACGGTCTGCGGTTCGGCGCGGATATGGCGCGCATTGCGAGGTTTCAATTGTTGCGGAAGGGCTGGCGGACGGTTCGGGTTAATTAACCGACATCGTCATCACACCGCAATAACCGAACCTTTCCAGCACGCCACGGCGATACAATTGGCTAGAGGCCCGAGCCGTGCAGAGAATCGGGCCGACGCGGAGCGGACGGAAGCAGTGAGCGCCTTTTCGGAAAATAGGTTTACGAGTGACAGTGTTCAGGCTGATATCAAAGATCGCATCAAGGCGACGTTCGCGCAATTCATCTCGCTTTATAAGCAAATCGGGTGGAAGGTTAATGTCCAAGGAGGTTCGATTACGATTACCGATCCTGACGGCATCTCGGTCAATCATCCGGTTAACTTGGACTTGTACTTGGACTTGTTGAGTGGACAATTCGTGGAGCACTACGAGAAGTTCGGCGCACGTCGCAGCGGCGGACATCTTATGCGGTAGGTCGTTCGGGTGAGCTAATACCTAATTCGCGCCCCGCCCCGAAACCACCTGCGGAATGGTCAGCAGAATGATCCGCGCATCCAGACTCAGCGACCAGTTGTCGATATACTCCAGATCCAATCTCATCCAGGATTCGAAATCGATCCGGTCGCGCCCGCGCAGCGCCCAGAGGCACGTCAGCCCCGGCCGCATACGCAGCCGCCGCCGCTGCCAATGCTGGTACTGCGCGACTTCGGTCGGAATCGCCGGGCGCGGACCCACCAGCGACATATCGCCCTTCAGCACATTGAACAACTGCGGCAATTCGTCGACGGACGATTTCCGCAACCACTTGCCCACCGGAGTCAATCGCGGATCGTTTCGGATCTTCATCGCGATTTCCTTCTCATTGAGGTGCATCACTTCGTGCAGGCGCTCTTCGGCGTCCCGAACCATCGAACGGAACTTGTAGCAAGTGAAGGTGCGGCCGTTCAGACCGCAGCGCAGTTGCCGGAAAATCACCGGGCCGGGCGAAGTCAGCCGGATCAGCACGGCGGCGAGCAGAAACACCGGGCTGAGCACCACCAGCGCGATCGAGGCCAGCACGATATCGATCGCCCGCTTGACCAGCAGCAGCGCTTCATCCGCGGGGGCGCCCGAAAACGTCAGCAGCGGCACTCCGCCGATCTGCTCCAGATCCACGTAGCTGTTGATCTTCGGAAAAAAATCGATGGCGATGCGGCTGCAGACGCCTTCCTCGTCGCACCAGCGGAAGATCGGTTCCAGCGCCGGCAGAATGCGCGATTCCACGGCGAAATGAATTTCGTCGATGACGTGCTGCCGCGCCAGCACCGGCCGAAGGTCCCGCAGCGGATGGACCGGATAACTTCGTTCCAGCCGGATCGCCTTCGGGGCGGGTTCTTCCTCAGGTGTGGCGATGAAGCCCAGAATGCGGACACCGTGGCCGTGGTACTCCTCCAGGCTGCGTCCCAACGCTTCGGCGCTCGCGCCCACGCCCACGATGACGATGTTCCGCTCCACATGAAGCCGGCGGCTGACGGAGGAAACCCAATTGCGCGAGGCGATGCGAAACCAGGTCAGGTAGACGAAGCTGACCGCGACGAAAAGACCGAGGAAGAAACGGCTGATATCCAGCTTGACGCCGAACACCAGAACCACCAGGGCCAGTCCGCCCCACCCGGCCTGGCGAAACGAATCGCGCACGATGGCGGGGATGCGGACCGCCTCCAGCTTGCCGTAGACGTCCAGCCAATACCCGAGCGAGACCCAGGTGAGGATACAGAACGCCAGCAGCGGCGGCCACACGTCGGGCGTCAGGTAGAACCGGTGATCGAACGGCAGAAATTCGCGGACGCGGTAGGCGGATCCGAATGCGGCAGCGGTCCAAAGAGCGTCGAGAAGGCCAAACAGAATTTTGAGTTTGCGTCTCTGGCTTCGGAACATTGGTCAGCGGATCGCACTCAGTATACTGCGGATTGCAGATTACTCCCCGCGCCAGAGCGCTGATTGCCGCGTCTGCGGTTCTCTGGATCGCGTGCATGGGGTATTTTTCCCTGCGCCGTCTTGTGCCCCACGCCCGCGTCGGTACGACTGCGCATCGCATCGAGCACGCCGCCGCGTTCGGCCTGCTGGGGCTTCTGGTGCTTCCGTTGTGCCGAAATCGCATTCAGGAGTGGGCGGCCGCGGTGGGAATCGTCTCCCTCGCCGCTGCCATGGAACTGGCGCAACACCTGGTTTTCCCCCGCACGGTTTTCGAGTGGTGGGATGTGCGGGACGACGCGATCGGGCTTGTGTTCGCGTGGCTGATCGTGCGGTCGTGGCACAGACTTTAGTCTGCGACCCGGGCGGAAGCCCGCCGCCGCGTCGGGATGAGTCCCGACGCAAGACGCGACTAAAGTCGCGTCTGGAGATTGGCCATTTGCACGGTAAGGGCGATTGACGGCCCGGCAAAGATTTCGCTGGACTTTTGCGAGGGGAAGTCTGTAGCGTAAGCATGAGGGCTTGTTGGGAGGGTCCTCGTGCAATGCCGGTCACAATCGGGGGGTGGACTATCATTCTGCGGCCATGCGCTGACGGAAGGCGAGTTGGACCTGATTCGCCGCATCACGCGCGAGTTCGCGAATCTGACCGTAACCGAACTGGCGGCGACGCTTTGCGAGTTGCTCGAATGGCGGCGTCCCAACGGCGGATTGAAGAGCCGCGAGTGCTGCCCGGGGTTCGTCACTACTTCGGTAGTTTGAAGCTGTTTTGACGTGGGTGGCGGAGTTAACTGCCGGAGGCTCAGCGGAGGTTTCTGCAAACAGTGATGTAGTGCAGACCTGCCCTCTTGAAGGCAGGCTGGAGACATGACACGATCAGCTCAGAATGTTTCTGCGCGCGAATCATC
>JASHSD010000463.1 GCA_030036985.1 Bryobacteraceae bacterium | reverse complement strand
GAAACCGGCAAAATGGACTGGCGATTCTACACCGTTCCCGGCGACCCCTCGAAACCGTTCGAGCAGCCCGAGTTGGCGATGGCCGCAAAGACATGGCACGGCGAATGGTGGAAGATGGGCGGCGGCGGCACTGTGTGGGATTCCATGGCGTACGATCCCGCGCTCGACCTGCTTTACATCGGCACCGGCAATGGCGGCCCCTGGGATCGCAATCTGCGCAGCCCGGGCGGCGGAGACAACCTTTTTCTCGCCTCGATCCTGGCGGTGAAGCCGGATACCGGGAAACTGGTCTGGTACTTCCAGGAGACGCCGGGCGACGACTGGGACTACACGTCGACGCAGCCCATGGTTCTTGCCGATCTGACTATCGACGGCAGGCCGCGTAAGGTGCTCCTGCATGCGCCGAAGAACGGATTCTTTTACGTTCTCGACCGTATCACCGGCCAGTTCATTTCCGGCGGGCAGTATGCGAAGCGGGTTACGTGGGCGACGGGCCTCGACAAGAACGGTCACCCCATCGAAGCGAAAGGTGCGCGATACGGCATCAATCCCGTGCTGGTCACGCCGGGCAACGGCGGCGCTCACAACTGGGAGGCGATGGCGTTCAGCCCGCTCACCGGACTTGTTTACATTCCGGGCACGGAAGGGGGGGCACGCTATGCCCGCGATCCGAAATTCGTCTATACTCCCGGCACGCAGAACGCCGGCATGAGCACGATGCAGCGCCCGCGCGATCCCGACGGACACGTGATTCCGCCGGATCCGCCGAAAGATGCGCCGCTGATCGAGCCCGAGGGCGCGGAAAATCAGCCGAAGAATGTCGGCGGCGGCTTTCTCGTCGCGTGGGATCCGGTGGCGCAGAAAGAACGATGGCGCGTAGCGGCGGTGGGCGGCTATCTGCGCGGCGGCGCAACTCTGGCCAGCGCGGGAAACATCGTCTTTCACGACTCGAAAGCCTACAATGCTGAGACCGGCGAAAAGCTCTGGGAAGTGGAGTTGAACGGCGAAAATGTCGCTCCGATCACGTACATGCTGGACGGCAAACAATACATCACATACTTCGCCCGAAGTTATCCGAACAGCCGCCTTTTTTCGTTCGCACTCGATGGAAATCTGCCCATCCCGCCCATCCCGCCGAAGCCTTAACAAGGAGAATCCTATGACGAATCCACGTGCGATCCGTTTGCGTGTTGTCGCCGTCGCACTTTGTGTATGCGCCTGCATCGGAGTCGCTCAGACCTCTTCGAACAAACGGGTCGACGACAAAGCCCTGCGCGATGCCGCGAAGAACGGGGACGAATGGCTCACCTACGGCCGCGATTATGCCGAGACCCACTACAGTCCGCTCAAACAGATCGATACGAGCAATGTCCGACGCCTGGGGCTGGCATGGTCTTGGGACACAGAGTCTCCTTCCGGCGGCCGGGTGGAAGGCACGCCTCTTTTTTCCAATGGCGTCCTCTACGGCAGCTTGGCGTGGGACGTTCTTTTCGCAGTCGATGCGCGCACGGGCAGGATGAAGTGGCGCTATGACCCCGATATCGCTCGTCAGCCTATCGCCGGGCTTTGCTGCGGGCCCGTGAATCGCGGTGTCGCTCTGTATCACGGGAAAGTTTACGCCGGGTTGCTTGACGGGAGGCTCATTGCTCTCAATCAGGAAACGGGCAAGCTCGTCTGGCAGTCGCGAGTGATTGACGATCCCGGCGATATTCTCACTTCGGCCGTCCGTGTGGTGAAAGGCAAAGTGATCGTCGGCAACAGCGGAGCCGAGCAGGCCGTACGCGGACAATTCTCCGCCTGGGATGCGGAGACCGGCAAGCTGGCGTGGCGCTTCTATACGGTTCCCGGCGATCCCTCGAAACCCTTCGAGCAACCTGAACTCGCAATGGCGGCGAAAACCTGGAATGGCGACTGGTGGAAGATGGGCGGCGGCGGCACAGTCTGGGATGCGATGGCCTATGATCCCGACGCCGACATTCTGTACATCGGTACCGGCAACGGCGGTCCCTGGAGTCATGTCTACCGCAGTCCGGGTGGAGGGGACAATCTCTTTCTGGCATCCGTACTCGCGGTGAAGCCGGAAACCGGCAAGCTGGTTTGGTACTTCCAGGAGACGCCGGGCGACGACTGGGATTTCACCTCGGTGCAGCCGATGATCCTCGCCGATCTCACCATCGATGGCAAGCCTCGTAAAGTGCTTTTGCATGCGCCCAAGAACGGTTTCTTCTACGTGCTGGACCGCCTTACGGGCGAATTCATCTCGGGAGCGAAATACGCCAGACGGGTCACCTGGGCACACGGTCTCGACAGCAAGGGAAGGCCGATCGAAGCGAAGGGCGATCGGGCGACGCTGGACCAGGCGGTAACGATGTCTCCTGGCCCCGGCGGAGCCCACAACTGGCAGCCGATGTCTTACAGTCCCATGACCGGCCTCGTGTACATTCCGGGTCAGGAAAGCAGCTACACCTATCGCATCGATCCGAATTTCAAGTATGTTGCGGGTGGACGCAATCTGGGAATGCAGGGCGGCCTCGGCCCGCGTCTGCCGAATGGGGGGACAGGAGCGCCTCCACCCACTCCCGCGGCGGCCGCGCCTGCCCACGAACCCGAGGGCGCGGAGAATGAACCCAAAGCCACCGGGGGCTTTTTCGTGGCGTGGGATCCGAAGACCGAAAAAGAGCGCTGGCGAGTGTCGAACGCCGGCGGTTTTGCGGGAGGTGGAACCCTTGCCACAGCCGGAAACCTGGTGTTTCACGGTTCCACCGCTTACAACGCCGAAACGGGTGAGAAGGTCTGGGAAATGGATCTGGGCGGGGCCGATGTCACGCCCATCACCTACATGCTCGACGGCAAGCAATACGTGACGCTTTTCGCGCGAGGCTATCCGGACAACCGTTTGTTCACTCTCGTGCTGGATGGAAACGCGGAGGCGCCACCGACGAAGGAAGCCGGCTCTCCAGCCAGATAGGAGAAGAAACCGGCCGCCCGTTGTTTCGCGGCGGTGTCGCCTGTCGTCCTGCTGACCCGCGGGCGGAGACTCGCAGCAGAGTGCGCGGAGATCTCATTCATCTGTAATCCAAGAGTCGTATGCTGAGTCTTGAAGGAATATCCTCTCGATGGATCGTTGGAAATCGTCGTCTTCCTCTTTCACCCGCAGGCGCATTCTTAGAGATGTCGCCGGTCTGACCGCCGCGGCTGCGCTGATGCCGCCGAACCTCCGGCGGGCGCTCGCAATGCAGGCGAATCGTCCGGGTTCACTGGGCGACATCAAACACATCGTAATTCTGATGCAGGAGAACCGATCGTTCGATCATTACTTCG
>JASHSD010000036.1 GCA_030036985.1 Bryobacteraceae bacterium | reverse complement strand
AGCACGATCTCGACCGGCGTGCCGTCGGGAAGATAAGGCATATCTTCCTCGGGAAGAATGCGCGCGATGACGCCCTTGTTGCCGTGGCGTCCGGCCATCTTGTCGCCCACCGAAAGCTTGCGCTTCATGGCGATGTAAACCTTCACGAGCTTGATCACGCCCGGAGGCAGTTCGTCGCCCTTGCGCAGCTTGGCGATTTTCTCGTCGGTGATCTTTTCGAGCACCGCGATCTGACGCGACGTCATCTCTTCGATTTCGTCGATCTGTTCGTTGATGCGGGCGTCCTTGTTGGTGAAGCGGACGCGTTTCAGATCGCGCGAACGGGTCTTCTCGATGGACTCGCGGTCGAGAATCGCGCCTTTGGCGAACAGCTTCTTGTTGGTCTTTTCATCGTGCAGGTCGGCGAGGACTTCCTTGCCTTCGAGCAGATTGGCGAGGCGCTTGGCGCGCTCGTCGGTGAGGATGCGGATTTCGTCGTTCAGGTTGCGCTGCAGCCGCGCGATCTGCGATTCTTCGATGCGCCGCGAACGCTCGTCCTTGTCCTGTCCCTTGCGGGAGAAAATCTTGCAATCGACCACCGTGCCTTCGATGCCCGGCGGGCAGTAGAGCGACGCATCCTTCACGTCGCCGGCCTTTTCGCCGAAGATCGCGCGCAGCAGTTTCTCTTCCGGCGTAAGCTGCGTTTCGCCCTTCGGCGTCACTTTGCCGACGAGGATATCGCCAGGCTTCACCGTGGCGCCGATGCGTATCACGCCCGATTCGTCCAGATTGCGCAGGAACGAATCGGCGATGTTCGGGATGTCCCGGGTGATTTCTTCCGGCCCCAGTTTGGTGTCGCGCGCCTCGATCTCGAACTCTTCGATGTGGATCGAGGTGTAGTAGTCTTCCTTGACCAGCTTCTCGTTGACCAGAATCGCGTCTTCGAAGTTATAACCGCGCCACGGCATGAACGCGACCAGCACGTTCCGGCCGAGCGCCAGTTCGCCCATATCGGTGCAGGGGCCGTCGGCCAGCACCTGATTCTTCGCCACCCTCTGGCCCTGGTAAACGATGGGCTTCTGGTTGATGCAGGTGTTCTGGTTCGAGCGCTTGAACTTGGTCATCTGGTAGATGTCCGCGCCCACTTCGCGCGACATCTGGCCTTCATGCGCCGTGCCTTCCACGCGCACGATGATGCGTTCGGAATCGACCGAATCCACGATGCCGGCGCGTTTGCAGAGAATCACCGCGCCCGAGTCGCGAGCCGTCACATATTCCATGCCGGTGCCGACATACGGCGCGTCGCCGCGCAGCAGGGGAACGGCCTGGCGTTGCATGTTCGAACCCATCAACGCGCGGTTGGCGTCGTCGTTTTCCAGGAACGGAATCAGGCTGGCGGCGACCGAGACGAGCTGTTTCGGACTGACGTCCATGTACTCGATTTCGTCGCGGCCTTTCAGCACGAAGTTGCCGGCCTGACGGGCGTTGGCCAGATCCGGCGTGATGCGGCCGGTCGGGTCCAGTTCCACGTTCGCCTGGGCAATGATGTATTTGTCTTCTTCCCAAGCCGAGAGGTAGTCGCAGTGCGCGACATATTCGGCTTTCTGTTTATTGGCGCCGACGGCTGCGTTGGCCGCGTCCAAAGCGGCGCGCTCGATGACGTCGCCGACTTTGAACGGCGTATCGCCGGGATTCAGAATGCGAACCTGGTCGATCACCGTGCCGTTGATGACCTTCTTATACGGGCTTTCGATGAAGCCGTAGTCGTTGATCCGGGCGAAGCAGGAGAGCGACGAAATCAGACCGATGTTCGGACCTTCCGGCGTTTCAATGGGGCAGATTCGGCCGTAGTGGGTCGGGTGCACGTCGCGCACTTCGAAGCCGGCGCGCTCACGCGACAAACCGCCCGGTCCGAGTGCCGAGAGACGCCGCTTGTGCGTAATCTCGGAGAGTGGATTGGTCTGATCCATGAACTGCGAAAGCTGACTGGATCCGAAGAATTCGCGGATGGCCGCCATTACCGGCTTGGCGTTCACCAGGTCGTGCGGCATCGCCGTCGACATTTCCTGGTAGACCGACATCTTCTCTTTGATGGCGCGCTCCATGCGCACGAGGCCGATGCGGAACTGGTTTTCGAGCAGCTCGCCCACGGCGCGCACGCGGCGGTTGCCGAGGTGATCGATATCGTCGACCGCGCCGATGCCTTTGCGCAGTTTGAGCAGATAGCGGATGGTGTCGTGGAAGTCTTCCGGATGCAGAATGCGCACGTCGTAGGGCGTGCCGTCCGCCTTCCGGCGGGTCGGCGATTCGGGCGCATCGTAGATCTTGATCGAGAACTTCATGCGGCCGACGCGCGAGAAATCGTACTTGCGCGCGTCGAAGAACATGCCGTCGAAGAGCTGGGTTGCCGTGTCGACCGTCGGCGGATCGCCCGGCCGCAGTTTGCGATAGATTTCGATCAGCGCGTCTTTGCGGGTCTTGACCGGATCTTTCTTCAGCGTGGTCGAGATCACCGTGCCGACTTCGTCGCGCTCGGGGAAGAAGACCTCGAAGGTCGGGATGCCGGCTTCGATCAGCTTGCCGATGACGGTCGGCGTCAACTCCTGATTGGCGTCGATCATCACTTCGCCGGTTGACATATCGACCACGTCGGCGGCAATATATGCGCCTTCCAGATCGTTGGCCGCGACTTCGACCTGCGTGATCTTGTTCTTGACGATTTCGCGCATCAGGCCGGAGGTGACTTTGCGGCCCTGCGGGACCACGGTTTCACCGGCCTTGTTTGTAATTGCGTGCGAGAGCTTCAGTCCGACCAGGCTGTCGTCGACAT
>JASHSD010000035.1 GCA_030036985.1 Bryobacteraceae bacterium | reverse complement strand
TCGCGCAGGCCATGGGCGGAGCCATGAGCACCACCGGCATTCCGGAAGGCCCGCCGTATGTCACCGGCGCGCAGATCGGCGATTCGGGCACCGGCCTGCACCTGGCCATCGGACTGTTGGCCGCGCTGCAGCATCGGCATGTCAGCGGACAGGGGCAGTATGTCGAAGTCGCGATGATGGATGGCGTGATGAATCTTTGCCGCGTGAAATTCCGCGACCACCAGCGCCTGACGCATGGGCCATTGACCGAGTATTCCGTTCCCACCGAAGGTCTCAAAGAAACGCCGCGGGCGGGCAACGATTCCGGCGGCGGCCAACTGGGCAATGCGGTCAAATGCAAGCCCGGCGGCCCGAACGATTACCTGTACGTGGTGGTGCAGGAAGCGGTCTGGGACGCGCTGGCGAAGCGCGTCGGTCCCGAGGTGGGTCATCCGGAGTTGGCTGCCGATCCGCGCTATCTGAAAATTGCCGATCGCCGCAGGAACCAGAACGACGTTTGGAAATTGCTCGACCAGTTCGGATCGAATTACAGCAAGCGCGAGCTGATGGAGATTCTGAATGAGCTCGATGTGCCCTGCGGTCCGATCATGTCGACGGCCGATCTCGCCAACGACGTGCATGTGCGGGGGCGCGAGATGTATGTCGAACTCGACCATCCGCAGCGCGGCAAGTGGTTCAACGTCGGGATGCCGATCAAGCTTTCAGCGTCGCCCGCGAAGATCAGGCGGTCGCCAACTCTGGGGGAGCACACCGAGGAAATCCTGAAGGACGTGCTGGGCTGGAGCGACGATCAGGTCGCCGCGAAGAAACAGGCGGGGGCGTTCTCGAAGTGAAGTGGGGCAGGTTGGCAACCCAATGCCACGTAGTTTTTTGCGGGGCCAGGCCTTCGGGCCTGCGGCCGGGCTTCTGCCCGGCCCGAAAGCAATCACAACCTTCGGATTTGCATGACTCCAGGCCGCCCGGAAGGGCGGCTGCAGCGCCGAAGCGCCGGCCCCACAATAGGGCTGGGAAAAATCTACATGGCGTTGGGTTGGCAACCTGCGTGCGATTGGCAATCGCGCTTCGGGGGGTTCGGTGAGAATCGCCATCGTCGGTCAGCAGGACTTCGGGAAGGCAGTGCTGGAAGCCTTTCTGGCCCGCGGCGACGAAGTCGGAGCCGTGTTCTGCGCGCCCGAGAAGGAAGGCGCGAGGCCGGATGCGCTGCGCGCCGCAGCCCAGGCGAAGGGACTGAAGGTTCATCAGTTCAAATCGCTGCGGGATCCGGAAGCTTCAATCGCCATGAAAGAAGCCGGAGCCGATATCGGCATCATGGCGTTCGTGCTGCAGTTTGCGCCGCAGGAGTTCGTCACCATCCCGAAGCATGGCACGATTCAATACCATCCATCATTGCTGCCGAAGTATCGCGGACCGAGCTCGATCAATTGGCCGATCATTAAAGGCGACACGGAGACCGGGCTGACCATCTTCCGTCCGTCGGACGGCCTTGATGAAGGCTCGGTGATCCTGCAGAAGAAGACTCCGATCGGTCCCGACGATACGCTGGGCAGCGTGTATTTCGATCGTCTGTTTCCGATGGGGGTGCAGGCGATGCTGGAGGCCGCAGACCTGGTTCTCGCGGGCAAGTACACCGAGACAGCGCAGGACGAATCGCAGGCGAGCTACGAAGGCTGGTGCCGCACCGCCGAGGCGAAGATCGATTGGGCCAAACCGATCGATCACATCTATAACCTGATCCGTGGATGCAACCCGGCTCCGGGCGCGTGGACGACGCTGAACGGCAAAAAGCTGCAGATTTTCGATGCCCGCAAAATTCTTTTCCGGCGGTTCGCCGATGTGCCGGGGAAGATCGGCGAAGTCACCGCCATCACGCCGCAGAGTTTCAACGTTGTCGGCCAGGGGGGGACGATCGAGGTGCTGAAGGCGCGGTTCGAGGATGGGAAAAAGGTCAGCGGCGGCGAACTGGCGCAAGCCGGCGGGATCACTGATGGCACCCTGCTCGGCGCTTGAAACCGTTCAGCGAGCCGAACTCTTTTCTCGGCTTCCCCTTGGAAACTTGATAAGAGCGAGGCGTCCGGCAATTTCCACGTTCCCCAGGAAAAGAAGAACGCGGCGAAGCGCAGCCCGAATCTTCGTTTCCGTCGTCGGGCGAATAAAAAAGGCGTGTGCGGTCGAGGTCGGTGACGCTCTGGAGCTGTCGAATCCGTCAGGGAGTATGATCCGGAACGCCTTTGAAAACACCCCAGCGCGAGGCGCTCGTTGAATGACTTTCAACGGAGCAATTTCCCCTATCGCCGCATCGGTAAATCGCTACAGCCGTAAAATCATAACGGCAATGCGTCTCGTCCCCGGGGTTTCGTTGCTCTTACT
Source organism: Bryobacteraceae bacterium (assembly GCA_030036985.1). GTDB lineage: Bacteria > Acidobacteriota > Terriglobia > Bryobacterales > Bryobacteraceae > BOG-234. The sequence continues at coordinate 4,595 of JASHSD010000035.1, read as the reverse complement.
CTCCCAACCGGCATCGGCCGAATGGGTGGTTGCGGGCTATCTCGGCGTGGCGCGCTCCGCGAAACCTCGCGCACACGCGTAACCGTCCGGTCACTAACCCGCTTGTGACCGGGTGATATGTAAACCCGCACCCTCCGCCAGCCGTTCTTATAGATACATGAAATATTCGATAACGATCCTGGTTCTTGCGGTCGGAATGCTTGCGGGAGCCGGCCCGGTAGACGCGCATCACTCCTTCGCCGCCGAATACGATTCGAACAAGCCGGTGACCCTGACCGGCACCGTAACCGAGGTCCACTGGACGAACCCCCATGCGCGTTTTTCGCTGAACGTCAAAGACAAAAGCGGAAAATCGGCCATTTGGGAATTCGAGCTGGGCAGCCCCAACGTCCTACAGCGGGCCGGTTGGACCCGTCATTCGCTCAAGGTCGGCGACCGGGTGACGGTTCACGGTTTCCTCGCCAAAGACGGCAGTAATCTGGCGAACGCCAAAGAAGTAACCCTCCCTGACGGTCAGACGGTATTCGCCGGGTCATCCATTGTCTCCCCTGAAAACGTCACCATTCCGGTGAAGTGAAGCAGCCCGTTCGGCGTATGCTGATAAAGACAATGAAAAATACTGTCCTGTTCGTTTCTTTGCTTATGGCCGGCTCGGCCTTCGCGCAATCCATGAAGGTCGAGCCGTCGGCCAATTCCGCGGGCGAGGGCAGTTCGCAGGTGAACCTGTCCGCCACGCAAGCCGGCAGTCCGCTGCTGAGCTGGATTGAGGCCACTAAAGATGGTTCGTTCGCCCTTCGCTATTCCGTCTTTAAAGGAACGCAATGGACGGCGCCGCGCACCATCGCCGCGCATCGCAAATTCTTCCATCACCCGGCCGAGATGCCGAACATGACAGAACTCAAAGACGGCACGCTGCTGGCGGAGTGGATCGAGCAGCCGAAAGAGGACAGCGAGGCGGAGTTCCTTTACGTCTCCGCATCGCCCGACGGCGTCAAGTGGTCGGCGCCCGCCATGGCATCCCACGACAAGAGCGAGGCGCAGCACGGACTCGCCTCGATCGTCGCCACCGGCGATCACGAGGCGTCCATTTTCTGGCTGCAGGCGCTCAGGGGCGAGGACGGCCCCGTTTCGCTGATGCGCAGCGTGATCGGCTCGAACGGCGCCGAGATCAAGGAAGAAGACATCGATTCCGACGTTTGTTCCTGCTGCCCCACTTCGGTAGTGAAGACCACGCGCGGCTTTCTGGTGGCCTACCGCGATCACACCAAAGACAACATCCGCGACATTTCGGTGATCCGTCTGGAGAACGGCCACTGGACCGCCTCGAAGAACGTTTATCCGGATAAATGGCAGATCGACGCCTGCCCGGTGAACGCCGCATCCGCCGCCGCCAAAGGCGATAAAGTTGCGATCGCCTGGTACACGGCTGCCGGCGAGCAACCGCGCGTCGAATTCGCGGCATCGGCGGACGACGGCGCCACGTTCGGCAAAGCGGCCACGGTCAGCACCGGCGAAGCTTACGGCTACGCGTCAGCCGCCGTCGACGATGCGGGCGGCGCGTATGTCTCCTGGCTGGAACGCGGCAACGGCAGCGCCCGTTTGCTGGTGCGCCACGTGTCGGCCACTGGCGTTCCCGGTCCCGTAATTCAGGTCGCCACGGGCACGAGGAAAGACTTGGGATATCCGCACATTCTGCGCGCCGGCAACGACGTCTGGATCGCCTGGAACTCGTCTTCGAAGGTCGAAACCGCCCGCCTGAAGTGACAGGTTCGGGCCGCGCTATTTTTCGCCCGCGGCGCCGGATTTGCGGCGCATCAGCAGGTGGATCGCAAACGGCACCTCGCTCGGGTGCGTCGCGCACCACGAGATGATTTCGTTGAATTTGGTTTCGTCGTCCGCCAGCGCGGCGATCGCGACCAGCTCGGCTTCTATCTCCTCAGGCTCTCTCATGAGATTTCAGCATCTCACGATCGCGCCTGTTGCAGTCTCGCCTATTGCAATCTGAAGTTGATCGCGATTGTGGCCTTCACCGGTACAGGTTCGCCCTTGCGCGTTCCCGGAGTGAAATGCCATTGCTCGACGGCTTCGGCGGCGGCGCGATCCAACCCCGGATCGAGACTTCTGATCACGCTGATGTCGTGCGCCAGACCATCCGCGCCGACCACCAGCGAAAGCCACACGGCTCCCTGAATTTTCTCCTTCCGGGCTTCCTCGGTATAAACCGGATCCACTTTCGAGGCCACGCTCGGCGCCCTCACGTCCCCGCCCACGCTGTAGGCCTGATCCGCGCGAACCGGTATCCCGATCGCCAGCACGACGGCTGCGAAGGCAATAGCCGCAACGCGCAGCGCCGCGGGTGAAGTGGTGCGCGCAATGCCGTTGTCGAGCAGGCGCAGAATTCTGTTTTTCACGTCGATTTTCGTTGTCATGGCACATCCGGGAAGAAGGTTTGAAGTGGAATTTCGCGCCACCGCCAGCAGCGCTTCGGCGTATGTCGCGGGATCGAATCCGGAGTGGAGCACGGCGTCGTCGCAGGCCGTTTCCTGTTCGCGCCGCAGCAGCGCGGCAAGCACCCAGACCAAAGGATGAAACCAATACACCGCGCAGGCTACATTCGCGACGAAGTTCGCCGCCAGGTCCCGGCGCTCCAGGTGCGCGCGTTCGTGGCGCAGCGCGGCGGCGCGTTGCCACTCCGGCCATTCCGCCGCCGCGCGCGGCATCAACACCACGGGACTCAGCAGACCCGAAGCAATCGGCGTCGTAACATCCGCCGCATACAATCCCGACGCGAGCGGTGTGGCCGCGCGAATCGTCTGCCGGATACGCCAGTACCCGATGGCCAGGCGAAGCAGCAGGATCGCGCAGCCCGTGAGCCATAGCGCCGGAATCATGGCGGAAGATGGCCAGACCACCGCTCTTCGGATCGCGCGCGAGCCGGCCACAACAATCCCGATCGGCGCGAGGCGAACCGCAATCGCATTCGCATGTATGAGGCTCGTGAGGGGCAGAAGCAGCGAGCCCGCGAGCGTGCATACGCACAGAGTGTGCCGCATGGCCGCGGTCGATTTCCTCGTCGCGAGCAGCGCCATCAGCCCGGCCAGAAACAGCACGGTGACTTTGAGAAGCAGCGTGATCATGGTTTCTCCTTACGCGCTTTCCGAATCGCGCGTTCCAGTTCCAAAAGATCTTCTTTCGAGAGATTCGCGGTTCCCGGATCGAGGAACGCGGCCGCCGCGGCCTTCGCCGAGCCATCGAAGAACGTCGCCACCAATCTCGCGATGGCCGAGCGCTTCGCCTTTTCCCGCGCCACGACCGGCAGATACACGTACCGCATTCCTTCTTCAACGTGCCGCACATGACCCTTGCGCTCCAGAACCCGCAGGATCGTGCGGACACCCGAATAGCTCAGCTGATCCGGCAACCGCTCCTGAATTTCCAGACCACTGGCGCGGCCCGTCGCGAACAGGATGTCCATGATCTGCCGCTCGCGGCGGCTGAGATTTTCCGTCATTTTCGTGCGGCCTCAACCACGGAACGGATGGCTTCGATCACGACCTCGGGTTGGCTGATCTCGATTGAATGAAAGCTCCGGGGTGCTATGAAATGCCGGCTGTGGCTCGACAACGCGAGCAGTTGCGCCTGCAATTCCGCATATCCGCGCGTGTCGTCCGCTGTGCTCACCACGGCCAAGGGCAAATCGCCGAGCATGGCCTCGCCCACTTGTTCGAAGCACGCTTCCGCCTGCTTCGCGGTCGCCCGACCGGGGCTGATCGGCTCGGCCCAGCGTTCGAGATCCTGAATGTCTTGTGGGAGTTTGTCGAAGCCGGGCTCGTCCTCGACGCCGAAGGCCACGGGCACGGTCGAGATCACCGAAGGGCCGCTGTCGGGCCCGGTGGCGATTGGCGGCGGGGGCGACTTTGGCGGCAGAAACGCGTGATCCACAAGCACCATGCCCGCGACATCGACGGGATGTTCCTTCGCATACAGCCGCGCAAAGAGCGCTCCGGTAGAGAAACCAACCAGAACATAAGGTCTGGGGACCTTTGCGGCCGCAAATAAACGGTGAATCTCGTCGGCCCTGGCGTCGCAAGTCGGATGCGCCGAGCCGGGATCGCTCCACGCCGTTCCCGAAGCGTCGTACGTGCAAACGCGCGCGAACTTCACGACCTCCGGCTGCACCAGCGCCCAATCGAACGAAAATCCGCAGACGATCACGACCGTCGGACTCCCCGAGCCTGTGCAGTAAAGGTGAACGCGATATCCGCCGACATCGACCATCGTGCCCATCGGCGGAGGCGCTGCCATCAGAAACAAAAGCGCCGCAATCACCACGAGATGACCTCCCCGCCCGTCAGAACCAGCCCCAGAATCGCCTGCGTGTGGCGATCGAACTCAACCGGCATCGGCCGCCCGTCGTACATCTTCGAAACGGACAGCTTCTCCAGCACGTTTTCCGGGCGAAACTCGCCGGAATTGCGGATCGCCTCGGCTACGCTCGCGCCCCAGCGCACCATGATTTCAGCGCCATTGACAGTCACCGGAATCACCTGATTGATGGCCGTGCGACGTGGAATTCCGATACACATCCTGTCGCC
>JASHSD010000462.1 GCA_030036985.1 Bryobacteraceae bacterium | reverse complement strand
TCAGCTTCGAAAGCCACGCATCGTTGTTAGTACTCAGGTCTGACATGTGCACCTCCAGGTGACCTACAAGAGTGGCACGCGTCCGAAATAATGGCGAGCAAATGTGGGCTAAAGCCCCGCCAGGCGAATTTCGGCAGCTTTCCTCGTCATTAACGAAACCTCGCCATTAGCCGAATAATGATCTGCTGACGATTATTCGGCAATTACCCGGTCTTCGATCCTGCGTATCGCCGAACCCCGCATCTCACGCGGGGTATTCACGATTACTTCCTCGCAAAATCGCTCGACATGCTGCGGCCCGGCGGTTTGATCGCGCTCATCACCAGCCGCTACACGATGGACAAGCAGGAATCCGCAGTCCGAGCTCATCTGGCCGAGGGCGCGGTGCTCCTCGGCGCGATCCGTTTGCCGAACACTGCTTTCAAAGCCAATGCGGGCACCGACGTAACGACGGACATCCTTTTTCTTCAGAAGCGTGCGGGGCGGGTGGTGCAAGAGGGGGAGCGTTGGACCGAACTGGCCTCAATAAACACGCCCGGCGGGGCTCTCCAGATCAACGAATATTTCGCCCGGCATCCCGAGATGATGCTTGGCCGGATGGGGCTCGAATCTACGCAGTTCGGGACCGCTCCAGCGTTGATCGGGATTCTGGAACCGGAAGCACTCGACGTCGCAGTCTCGCGCCTGCCTTTCGGCGTCTATTCCGCTGTCGAAAGAGCCACGCAGATCCGTGAATCCGATGAAAGCCAGATACCGGCCGTCGGGTCGGTGAAGGAGGGCGGGCTCGCCGACCGAGATGGCCACATTGTCGTTCGCCGAGGCGATGAGTTCAAACCGCTCACTCTTCCGGCCACGACGGCGGCACGGATTCGCGGCATGCTGCAAGTCCGCGACGCAGTGCGCGAAGTATTTCGGACCCAACTTGACGAGCGCCCAGAAGACGCGATCTCCGACGCCCGCCGCAACCTAAACCGCACATACGATATCTTCGTCAGCCGGTTCGGGCCGCTCAACGCGATCCAGAACGTCAGAGCGTTCGCGACCGATCCTGACCATCCGCTCCTTCTGTCGCTGGAGGAATTCGACCCCGAGACGAAACAAGCCAGGAAGACGGCGATTTTTGAACGCCGCACACTGGAGAGATATCGACCTGTCGAGCGGGTTGAAGCGGCCTCGGAAGCCTTGCTCATCTCCCTGAACGAGACCGGCGAGATCGATTGGCCGCGCATGGAAGCGCTGACGAACAGATCGGCGCCGGAGCTTCAGGAGGAACTGGGTCCGCTTGTTTACCGTAATCCTGAGGGCGGCGCGTGGGAGACCGCCGATCGATATCTCAGCGGTAACGTGCGCGCGAAGCTCGTCTGTGCGCGGGCATCGGCGGCGCTCGATCCCGGTTATGACCGGAATGTCGAGGCGTTGAAGGCCGTCCAGCCGCCGGAGCTCGGCCCGGGAGAGATCGAAGCGCGGCTGGGCTCTTCATGGATTCCGTGCTCGGATATACGCGACTTCGTGGCGCAGTTGCTGGACGTAGCACCAACAACCGTGAAGGTTGGCTACGCGGAATCCATTGCCACGTGGACACTCGAACTTGATTACGGCGCAAAGTTCGCGGTCAGCAACACAACGACGCACGGTACAGCGCGCTTCCGGGCATCGGACCTGGTTGAGCAGTCTCTGAACGGCCGGACTCCGACGGCCTACGATGAAGACGCCGAGGGGAAGCGAACCGTCAATCAGCCCGAGACCATCGCGGCGAGAGAAAAGCAGCAGCAACTAAAGGAACGATTTTCCAATTGGGTGTGGGAAGATCCCGACCGCGCCAGGCGGCTGGCCGACGATTACAATTTCCTCTTCAACAACATCCGGCTTCGCGATTTCGACGGTTCACATCTCACGCTGCCCGGAATGGTCCGTACGTCACTCCGCGACGGCGATCTGGCGCCTCACCAGAAGAGTGCGGTTTGGCGCATTCTCCAGGGCGGAAGTCCGCTGCTGGCTCACGTCGTCGGCGCCGGGAAGACGTGGACAATGACCGCCGCGGCGATGGAACTCCGCCGGCTTGAGCTTGCGAAAAAGCCCATGTTTGTGGTCCCGAACCATCTGGTGGACCAGTGGGGCGCGGAGTTTCTGAAGCTGTATCCTCAAGCCCGCCTGTTCGTCGCGGGAAAGGATCACTTCGCAACGGAGAACCGGCAGCAGGCAATGGCGCGGATCGCCACCGGCAACTACGACGCCGTTATCGTCTCCCATCGTTCATTCGAACTCCTGCCGGTATCGGACGAATACTTCAAGCGTTTCGTCCAGAAGCAGGTAGACGAACTCGACGCGGAAATCGGCCAGGCTAAGGATTCCAAAGATGACAACCGCCGCATCGTGAAAGAGCTGGAGAAAGCCAAAAAGCGGCTCACCGCCCGGCTTAAAAAGCGCGCCGACCAGGAATCCAAGGACCGCGTCCTGACTTTCGAAGAACTCGGCGTCGATCAGTTATTTGTCGATGAGGCCGACCTGTACAAAAATCTGGCCTACACGACCAAAATGAGCAGAATCGCCGGGTTGCCGAACTCCGACAGCAACCGCGCGTTCGATATGTTCCTGAAAGCGCGCTATCTGCAGGAACGGAACGACGGGCGCGGCGTGGTTTTTGCGACAGGCACGCCGATTTCGAACACCCTGGCCGAGATGTACACGATGCTGCGATATCTCGCGCCGGAAATGCTGTCGGAACGGGGCGTCACTCACTTCGACCCGTGGGCAGCGAATTTCGCCGAGGCGGTGACCTCGCTTGAACTTGCGCCCGATGGGTCCGGATACCGGATGCACACCCGATTCTCGAAGTTCATCAATCTGCCGGAACTGCTGACCATGTTCCGCACCGTTGCCGACGTGCAGACTGCGGATATGCTGAATCTGCCGCGGCCGGAACTCGAAAACGGCCGCCCAACCGTTGTGGCTGCTCCCGCCAGCCCGGAACTGAAGGAGTTCATCAGAACTTTGACAGCCCGCGCCGAGCGGCTGAAGAAAGAGCGCGTCGATCCCTCTGTGGACAACATGCTGAAGATTACCGGTGAGGGCCGGAAGGCTGCACTGGATATGCGTCTGGTCCGAGCGGACGCCGACCCGCCGCAGGATACGAAAATCGATCGCGCGGTCTCGGGAATTCTGAAGATCTGGGGCGATACGCGGAACGAGCGTTCGACGCAGCTGGTGTTCTGCGACCTCTCGACTCCCGATCCCGCGAAATTCAATGTCTATTGGGATATTCGTTCGAAGCTGATTGCGGCGGGCGTTCCTTCAAAGGAGATCGCGTTCATCCATGACGCCGAGACGGACACCGCAAAAAAGCTACTCTTTGACGGTGTGAATGCCGGCAGAGTGCGGGTGCTCCTCGGGTCCACCGAGAAGATGGGGGCAGGCACAAACGTGCAGCGTCGGCTGGTTGCACTGCACCATCTGGACGCGCCGTGGCGTCCGCGCGACATCGAACAGCGCGAAGGCCGGATCTTGCGCCAGGGGAATACGAACAAAGAGGTTCAGGTCTACCGGTACGTAACGGAAGGGTCCTTTGATGCTTACATGTGGCAGACGCTGGAGACGAAGGCGC
>JASHSD010000461.1 GCA_030036985.1 Bryobacteraceae bacterium | reverse complement strand
CGCGAGATTCTCGAATTCCTGACTGGGCCTTGAGCGCCCGCCGCCAGATCACAACTCGGCGCCAGTCGACGTGATCGTCAAACGGCCGTGCTTCACGCCCTTGGCGCTGATCAAGGCATCGGCGATTTTCTTCACCGCGCCCGCCTTGCCCTTCACCACTACTACCTCCAGGCAATTGTCGTGATCCAGATGCACGTGCATTGTCGACAGGATGTTTTGATGGTGGTCGTGCTGCATATCCGTGAGCTTTTCATTGAGCATGCGGACGTGGTGGTTGTAGACGAGCGTCACCGTGCCCACGACATCGGCGTCGGGCGATTCCCACGATTTCTGCACCAGCTCGTCCCGAATCAGATCGCGGAACGCCTCCGATCTGTTGGCGTAGCCGCGCTGCTCGATCAGTTCGTCGAAGCGGGCGAGGAGTGCGGAATCGATCGCCACGCCGATTCGTGCGAGATCGCTCATGGCTACATAGTACGGCAGCGTTGAGGGCCGCCGGCGGATAGCACATTTTTTGTGAACGTGCTACTTTAGAGGCGGCATGCACATACCCGACGGGTTTCTGAGCACGCCCGTCTGGGCCACGATGGACGCAGTCGCGCTGCCTTCCGTCGCGTATCTGGCCAGACGCGCACAGCGCGAGTTCGATCATCACCGCATCCCCTTGATGGGCGTGATGGGCGCGTTCATTTTCGCGGCTCAGACGATCAATTTCCCGGTCGGCAACGGCACCAGCGGACATCTCGTGGGCGGTGCGCTGCTTTCGTTCACTTTGGGTCCGGTGGCGGCTTCGATCGTGATGACCGCGATTCTGGCCACGCAGGCGCTGGTCTTTCAGGACGGCGGCTTGCTGGCGCTGGGCGCGAACGTTTTCAATATGGCGATTGCCGGAGTGCTGGCGGGCTATCTGCCTTACGCGCTGCTGCGCGGGCGCGGACGCGGCGTTTTTCTGGGCGGCATGTTTTCCGTGCTGACCAGCGCCGGCCTCGCGCTGGGGGAACTGCTGCGTTCCGGAGTGCCGATGCCCCGGGGCGTACTGGCGCTTTCGATCGGGTTGTTTGCGATCTCGGCCGTGATTGAAGGCGCGATTACGCTCGCCGTGGTTCGTGCGCTGGAGCGAATTCAGCCGGGATTTCTGCGGCAACCGGAGGGCTTGCGCGCGCGCGGCGCCACGGTGCTGGCCGGGGCTGCGGCGGCTATGGGCGCATTCGGCGTGTTCATCGCTTCCACGCGGCCGGATGGGATCTGGAGGCTGGCCGGCCGGACCGGCATCGCCTCCCGCGCGACCACGCTGCTGTCCACACCGTTGGCCGATTATCGGCTGCAAATGGTCTCCTCTCCTTTGCTCACCAAATCGCTGGCGGCACTGATCGGATTGCTGGTGGTTTATCTGGTGTGTCTGGGCGCGGGGCGCGTGTTGCGCCGATATCGAACGGCGCCGGAGCGGGAAGGCGCTTAATTGCGACAAGCGCGAGTGGAGCGCTGGAGCCGGGGAGACAGTGTTCTTCACCGGCGGCACGCCGCGGCGAAGATCCTCGTCACGCTTGTGCTGTTGATCGCGATCGCCACGCTGACGACTCGCATGCTTCCGCTTGGCGCGCTGTATTTCCTTCTGCTCACGATTGCCGTTGCGGCCGCGCGCCTGCCAATGCTGCGGATGCTTCGCGGCGCGGCCGTGGTGTTGCCGTTCGCTTTCTGTTTCGCCGCGATCAGCGCGGTTGCGGGCGATCCGGGGCGCGGCGCCATGCTCGTCCTGCGCGGGTATCTTTCCGCCTTCGCGGCTCTGTTGCTGATTGCGATAACGCCCATGCCGGAATTGATCGCCGGCCTCGAATGGCTGCGCGCGCCCTCCTTTCTGCTGCAGGTGATGCAGTTTCTCTACCGCTATTTGACCGTCCTCATGGAAGAGGCGAGCGCGATGCGGCAGGCAAGTCTCGCGCGCGCCGGGTCCATGCGCAGCTTCCGTTTCCGCCACGCCGCGGCCGCGGCCGGCGTGCTGTTCGCCCTGTCCCACGCGCGCGCTTTGGCCATCCATCGCGCCATGCTGTCCCGCGGCTTCGAAGGCAGAATGCCGGCGATTCGCCGCGGCGCGTTTCGGCCCGGGGACGCCGGATTCACAGCTATTGCGGCCATCCTGATCGCCGGACTGCGGCTCGCGTTCCGATGAGCCTGATGGTTGAGGTGTGCAACCTGAGTTACACCTATGAGGACGGGACGCAGGCGCTCCGGGATGTCAGCTTCGATCTGGAAGTAGGCGCGACGGTGGCGCTGCTGGGCGCCAACGGGTCCGGCAAGACCACGTTCGTCCAGCATCTGAACGGGATACTGCGGGGGTCGGGGATGGTTGTGGTCGACGGCCTTGCGGTGACGGAAAAAAATCTGCGCGAGATTCGGAAGCGCGTCGGCTTGGTCTTTCAGGATTCGGACAATCAGCTGTTCATGCCGAGCGTGATTGAAGATGTCGCGTTCGGACCGCTGGCGTCGGGAATTTCCGCGGCGGAAGCCACAGACAGGGCAAAGGCGGCGCTGGATCGCGTCGGCTTGCTGCATAAATCGGGGAAGGCGCCCTGGCAACTGAGCGCGGGCGAGAAGAAACGGGCGGCCATTGCGGGCATCCTCGCGACCGACGCCAGGCTGCTGGTGCTGGACGAACCGACAACTTTTCTCGACCCGCCGGGACAGCGCGCGCTCACCACGCTGCTCGCCGGCCTGTCTCAGACCAAAATCCTCGTCGCGAACGATACCGCGTTTGCGCGCGCGCTGACGGACGACGCCGCGTTCTTCGAGAACGGCGGCATCGTGGCTCGGGGCCCGATCGGCGGTATTATTGAACGTTTCGACTGGTGAGTCCGCGGATTGCGATTTCTGATTCAACGA
>JASHSD010000460.1 GCA_030036985.1 Bryobacteraceae bacterium | reverse complement strand
ATGAAACGCGGGCGGGACGATTGAGAGCACAGCGCCACCGCAACCCAAAACATCGCTGCAAATGAGTGCTTCCTGCATGGCTTCAACGATCCCAAGAGAGGCCCCTGCTCTCCTGTTGCACTTTGGCTTCAAGTGTTGCGAATTCGCCGTGATGTTTCTTCAGGTCTTGCTCGCTCGCATGGCGAATGTTTTCGACCGGAACATTGCCAGGCACCATGCCCTTGCGGTGATATGAAACGAGCCTGCCGCCATCGTACACACCATCCACGATGCCTGGGGTCTCCGGGTTACTTTTGGGTCTTCCGCCATAGTAATAGGGCTCGTGCGCGATAACGCGATCGCCGCGCTCGAAGGGCTGGCCGGGCTCCTTCACTGCCTTCGATTGCGGTACGGATGGAGAGAACTCCTGCGGTTCACTCTTCAGCTCCCATGACGGAAGTTCCCGCGGCTTTCCTTTTCTCTCTAGAGCCGATTTCAGCGCCTGGATATCGGATTTCACCTGCGAGCTTCCGAAGGCGGTATCCTGCTCGCAAGCCTGTTGAAATTTACTCAAAGCCTCTGACTCGATTTGCCCAATCCGTACCGGCTCCTGCCCGAACGGATCGCGAAATCCCAGCCGGGTGGCCGTCACTTCCAGATCCGCTTCCCATGCCCGCGGCTTACCTCCCTGCCAGCCGATAAGCCCGTCATCAAAATGCTGCACGAGACGCTTCAGCGCCGCCCGTTCGCCGAAGCTGAGATAGACTTCCCGCTCCGGCCGTTTCGAGGTCGCCTGAGATCCGCGATTTCTCATCCAGTCGAGAAACCCCATTTCAGCGCTCCATCCCCAGGTCGCGCCCGCGCTTGGGCATTATGTCTTTATCCAATCCGGGCATCACCGCTCCGGTCCGCATCGCGGCCTGGACTTTGGTGAATACGCCGGCAGGGCTGAAGTTATATCCGGCCGCGAATTCCCGCTCCGCTATAACGAGCGTCTTCTTCAACTCGCGGGCGGCGGCCTCTCTGGTCGGGAGCGGCTCGCTCCAGGCCTCGGGAATGCCATATCGACGCTCCCTACGGCCATTCAGGAAGGCCTTCTCAAGACGATGATGGAAGCCTTCCTCGCTTTTGCCAAGCAGGCCACGCGACTTTTCGGTATAGATGTAGGCGAAAAGACGGACCTGCCCGCTTTTGCGGGCCGGAATGACACGCTCGCGTCTGCCATTCTCAATCCAGGGTTGCGGTTGAACTATGGCTGTGCAGGAACACACTTTGCGGCTGCGTCCTTGTGAACAGTAGCTCGTGATGCTTCTGAGCAGCATCGTCATCGCTCCCAGTCCTGACTCCTGCCCGGTTGTTGCGGATTTGCACCGTCGCGTTGTATCTCGGCATCTCGCGGCGCGGCCTTCGACTCACCCTTCTCAGGAAACGGATAGAGCATGTCTATTCTGGAGGCGAAGGCCTTCCGTACTTCCAGCACCGCCTCCTCGAAAGGCACCCAATGCTTGCTCCAGTCCGAGTCACGATCATTTGCAATGCTGCGGATCACAGAACCCATCGCCGAGAATGCGTCTCTTTTGACCTCCGCTTCGGCGTTCGGCAGGTGATCCAATAAGCCGGCATATTTCGATCGCGTGCGGGAGGGATTTCCTTCGACTGACGCTTCCGCGCGCCCCCGCCTATTTATCCAATCAAGCAATCCCATATCACTGCTCCTTAGCGATCGGGAAACCCGTCGCGCGCCACTCCCTGCCGGAAGCGGTCGATGGGCGTATTCGTGCGTTCCTGCCTGAGGAGCGGCGTTAGGCCGCTGCCGTCCCATTCAATGCCCTTGTCGGTCGCATGAAACAGAAGGCGATCCCGGGTGTCCACGATCCTCACCTCCAACTTTTTATTTACGTGTTCGCGGATCTGGGGAATCATCTTCTCGAACTGCCGCGGCGTCTCCGCCCACCTTGCCGCGGGATAGCGGCCATCCGCGCGATGGAAATAAACCCCCACCGCTTTCCACCCGCCGCCGGCGTCGTCGTGCGCCTGGCGAGCGGGGTTTTTCTTCATCCAATCGAGGAACGCCATGTTTTCACCGCCCCATCCCGAGCTAGCGCTCCCAACTCCTGCCGCGCCGACGCCACTCCTCTATCGCGTCAAACCGGTTGCCGTATTTCTCAAGCTCTCTCTGCGTTGCGTGCCGCACATTTTCCGCTGCGGCATTGGCCGGACGCCTGCCCAGCCGCTCGTAGCTCACACGCGTGCCATTGTGATGGACCGACGCCACGACACCCAGCGCGTAACGAGGATGCTTCAACTCCCGGCTATGATGAAATGTCTCGTAAACGATCACCCGATCTCCTCTCTTGAAGGGAACTCCGGGCTGTTCAATCCGGCCGCTCGATTGCGTTGGCTCCTGTCCAACGCTACCCGCTTGCGCCTGCCCATCTCTGTTCATCCACGTGAGAAGTCCCATGGATCATCGCTCCCATGACGGCGCAATCCTTTTGACCTTGTTCGCCGCAATCTCGCGTTGCTGCTTTGCGTCCACATGCGCCTCATGGCTGTCCACCCATCCGGCAAACGCGCTGTACGATTCCTCCATCGCGTGATCGCGCCTTTGCACCGGCCTGCCCCATGTGGTTTTCGCCTCGCCATTCGGAGGCGCGAAATGCAAACCCGCATGGTAGCCCTTGTCGCTCATCCCGAGGCAGGCCTGCACGGTGTATCCCGATCCCTTATCGGCGTATGCGCCGCCTTTCCAAACCGTCCTGATGCTCGGGTCGGGGCGGTACGCATGCTCGGGGCTTTTCATCCAACTGAGGAATCCCATGTCAGCGCCGCATCCCGAGCGAGCGGCCCCTGCCCTGCGTGTGCGGCATCGAGGGTTGTTCCGAAGCGGGACGCGGCGTCGTTGCCTGCCGCATCAGTTCGGCGGCCGGGCGCGCCGCTTCCACCGCCTGGGATTTGACGTGATCGGGCAGGCTTTCGATGCTGCGGGAAGCCTGGATCTGGGGTTGTTGTGTCTGGGCAACCGCCTGTTGCTGCGGAGCATTTCGCTTTGAGATGAAATCGAGGAATGCCATAGTCACCGCCTACGGCAATTGTGCGAGACCTCGCCCGGCTTTTAATAGGTCAAGAGTCGTTAAACGGTTGCCGCACCGGCTTGACCGGCAGCGCCTGGGCCGGTACTCTCTGCCGAACTCAAACAGCGCGGAGTAGGAACGATGGCTCGCTCAAAAACGGACACACCGGGAGGCTCCCCGAAAGACGGCGGATGGTGCGATACGCTTTCGCCAAAACACCTGCGGCACGTGCTGGACGAAGAGATCACGCAGGTGATGAAAGGAGCCGAGCTGCGCTTGCGCGAGCTCGCGCAGATTTCCACTCTCGCTGCCGCGGGTGAGCTGACACCCGAAGAGGCAACCCGGCGATACGAACGCTACCACGAGAAATGGGGCGATGCGCTGCCCGGCGGGATCATGATGGCCCAGGGACAATCGGACAAGGCGCTCCTCGCCGCTATTGAGGGCGGAGGCGGATCTCACGCCGGCCGCGAAGGCCGTCGCCGTCATACCCCTACCCGCCCGGCGCCCGAGGCGGAACGCTAGTCCGCCGCCGTTTCAGGCGGCGAAGGCAGTCCGCGAAGCAGCGGCTTGAATTCGTGCATTTCCCGTAAGGGATCGAGGAACGGCCAGAGATGCAGCCACAGCATGTGAACGTTGCCGGCTGCAGCGCCTTTCTTCAGCCATTCGACAGCTTGTTCACTCTCACCGAAAGCCAGGTGCCCGAGCGCCAGCTGCAGCGGCTCGACATAGCCCGATGCCGCGGCGGCAAGGAGCTTTGCAAAACGCGCGCGCGCGTCCTCCCGGTATCCGTTCAATGCAAGCGCCAGGACATGCAGGCCCGGCCATAAGTCGGGATGCTTGCGCGCGGCGATTTCACGCATGTGGGCAAGCGCTTCCTGCGGCCGGTTGGTGGCCAGGCTGATGAGCGCCGCCAGCGTATGGGCATGCCACAACGCCTCATCGAGCGAGAAGAGCTCGCGCAGGACACGCTCGGCTTGCTCGTAATCGCGCAATGCGTAGAGAAACAGCGCCGCCCTTTTCAGGAAGGTCACGTCGGCGGGATAAAGCTCCTCATCGCGTCTGGCGAGATCCCGTGCGGCCTTGTACTGTCCGCGCCCCAGGAGATACGGCCCGTACGAACCGTGATCGCGCGTGCCGTCCGCGTCAATGGCAAGCGCGGCGTCAAATTCCCTGTCCGCCGGCTGCCATTCCCGGCGGAAGGCATGAATGCCGCCCAGCGCCGCATGCGCCCGCCAGCAGCGGGAATTAAGCTCCAGCGCCTTCCGCGCTTCCGACTCCGCTTGAGGAAGCAATTCGGCGGGCGAGGCCGAGATGTCGTGCAGCGTGAGCGTGCACAGCGCCATGGCCTTTCCGGCGTGCGCCTCGGCGTTGTCGGCTTTAAGCCTTATGGCCTCCTCGAAATGCGCCAGCGCCCGCGCGATATTGTCCGGGGCCTCCTGATTGATCTGATAAAGTCC
>JASHSD010000459.1 GCA_030036985.1 Bryobacteraceae bacterium | reverse complement strand
AAGTATATCGCGGGGGCGGGTTTGGGCGGCGGCTCGGCGGTACTGACCGAGTTCACCCAGGAGAGCTGGGACGCGGTCTGAACGCGAGGCTTTGGCCCGCGTTCAGACCGCGTTTAGAGAAAAGATCCGGTAGTTTGCGTTTGTTGTTTTGTGCTTCGCGCTTCGCTGCTTGAAATCGTTTACTTTTTGAAAATTGGGGCGCCCCTTGCCTGATATCGCTCAAGCCGTCGCCGGTTTGGTTACTCCGCCGGTACGGAGATCGCTGATTACAGGAGCGACTGCCGCCCATTGATTTGACGTTCGCCGCGCAGGGCCTCGAGGAATGCGCGGCTTAGTGCTCCGACCACCATGGGTGCGCCCGGAAGCTTGATTGGACGGTAGCAGAGGGTGGGAGGGACTCGGTTCGTGGCGGGGGCGGATCGGCGCGGAAGTTGTTGATGGGAATCGCGAAATTATTTTTCAAGTTTCTGTCAACGGGCGCCGGCGCGATTAAACTGGGAATTGGTTCGGCCCATGAAAACTATCGATATTGGCACCGCGCAGATTCACCTTTCCAGCCTCGTCGAGGACGCGGCCGCCGGAGTGGAAATCGTTATCACGAAGGCCGGCAAGCCCGTTGCCCGGCTTGTTGCGCTTCAGGAATCGGCATTCAGCCGCGCGTTCGGCGCGTTGGAGGGCCGCATTCACGCGTCCGACGATTTCGATGATCCTTTGCCGCCAGGCGTTTTTTGAGGGGATCGGAATCGAGGCCAATAGTCGGAAGGCGGAACGGTTCAGCCCGTCCCAACCTGTACGTCGATGTTACGCACTATCGGCGGGTGGGTCGCAACTGGAGGCTCGAAGTGCAACTCAAGCGCCTCGCGCAGATTTGCAATAGCGTCTTCCTCAGTTCTGCCTTGGCTGGCAATATCCAGATTGAGGCATTGAGAAACGAACCAGTCTCCCTCGCGCCAGACGGTGGCAAAAAACGGAGTCTTCACAACACAAGTTTGCCACGCTGGCAGGCTTTCCGGATCGTTTGCCTCGCCCGCGGGACCCGTCGCCGCACCACAACCGGCGTTGCTGATGAGTCAAGCAAATTCGCTCCCGCGGATTCCGGAAGGCAAGCAGCCGTATCTTTTACCCGGCGGATTTACGGGATTCCAGATTCCAGACGGAGTGGAAAGGCAGATGGCCTGCTTTAAAGGTCGATCAGAAACCGAATGGTTTGAGTGCCGCCAGTGCGAAAGGCTTGGCCTCCTCAAGCTTCCCCTCGTTATAGAGAGCGACGGCCCTATCCGCCGCCTTCGAGGCGGCTTCCATCTGCGGCATATACTGCGCTTCTCTTCCTTTGTCGTTCCCCTTCATCCGGATCCTTTGCCTGACCCACGCAGCAGCCTGCGCTGGTTCTCCCGGCTCTATTTGGGAGGGATTGCCTTCAGCTATCGCGTTGAACACGATCTTGTATATGCCTGCATCCATAATTGATTAAACTCCTGTTTCCTGCGCCAACATGACAATGGCACTAGCAGTCATGTTGAGCGCATATTGCGCCATGTGCGGGGGTGGTTGCTTGACAGTGACACCGGCTCCGTGCGCGGTACTCATGCGATTTCGCATCGTCGCTATGCCGATCAGCAGTTGCTCAAAATAATTATCAAGGCTAGTCTTTGTCACGACCATCCTAATAAGGGCGCTTGCGGTATCTGTCTGCTTATAGGGCCACTTCTTTCTTTCGCAGATGACCTTGAGCACGCTCTCGAACGAGCTTGCGCACTTTACGAGGCAATCTCCGATATCGCCCTTTCGATAGTCCTCAATCGCGGCCAGGAATTCAGCGTTCGCGGATCTGAAGTGTGGCTGTGTCAGCAGTTCCAAGGTTGGCGCTATAGCATCCTGCTGGAGGATCTCGCTCTCCTTTAGAATTACCTTGGGATAGCTGCGGACCTCCATCCCAGTATGCCCCTTGACCGTGCCAGATTCGATTTTTACTTCTTCGATTACGAAGTGGGTCAGCGCGTAAGGCAGGCGATCCTGAAGCAGAATAGTGTTCAGCTCATTGACGATATTCTTATCGCCGGTGTTTACGTGGCGAAAGGGTTCATTGTTGAAGATGTCTTCGAGGAAATCCAGGAATTCGGCGGTGGAGCATGACATTATATAATTCACAGCTTCGCGCGGTTCATGCCCGTTGTCCGTTGGCGTAAGGAGGACTTTTCCGGTTCGATATTGAAGCCGTCGGTAAATCTCCTGCCAGAAGTCGCCGTTGTAATCGCCCTTCCCAACGATGTTGCTTGGCCTATCTCCGCGATAAAGCTCGCCGCACCACCTCATAATCCGGGTTCGCGTCGTAACAGGGATATCCGCTGCCGCCTTCTTCGTAGCTTCTGCCGTCCGCCTTGAAAAACTTGTGAAAAGATTCTGGAAGGCTCCCATCGTGGTTGCATTGAGTTTAACACCGCGCGGGAACACGTTTAAGAGGCGCCGAAGTGACCGGTATCCAAACCTTTTGTCTCTTGGGGCGCCCGTCTTGCAGTTCGGTACCTCAGGCGCCAATCCATAGAGCACCTTCCGCCTCCCCTGCTCGGCGTTGCGTCCGATTGCCTCTCGCCGTCGCATCGGCGCGCGCCCCCAAACAGCGTCGAGAAAGCGCTGACGGATTAGTCCCGATAAATCGGCTAGTGTTCGTCTTTCGGGCCTTCGCCATTTTGGTTACGACGAACAGTGGTCCGCGATGCCCTTGTCCGCCAGGTTCCTGGCATCCTCAAGCAGGTCGTCGGCTAGGCCCATGCCGGTTCCTGCAGCATCGCCTGTTCGGACTCGCTTCTGAAGTTGTGGTACGGAAAAACGCCCATGCCGGGGAAGTCAAGGCGATCCGCCAGGCCCCACACGACTTTGTCCGCAACGTCGCGCAACCGGAGCTTTGCGGCGTCGTCAGTCAGAACTATCTTGAAGAAGATCGCCCATTGGCCGCTCCAATCCTCGCCAATGTCGTAGCGAATTCGGATCACGTCCGGCGCCAGGCTCCGTTCGACGGCGTGAATCCCGGCCTGAATTTCGGACTGCTTCGTGACGGCCGAGGGCGCGTACATTGCAATCCCAGTCTACCGAATTGTTTTTCACCGCCCTGCTAATATGGGCTTTTATCTCAGCCCCAAAAACCCAAACAGAGGAGAACGCAAATGGAGCGCGCAGGAGCCACTACGTTGATGGGAAACCCGATGACCCTGGTCGGACCGGAACTGAAGGTCGGGGACAAAGCGCCGGAATTCACGGCCCTCGATAACGGTCTGAAGCCGGTCCATCTGAGCGACACCGGGCACAAGACCCGGGTCTTCAGCGTGGTGCCGTCGCTCGACACGCCCGTGTGCGACGCCCAGACCAAGCGCTTCAACGAGGAAGCAGGCAAGCTGACGGATGTCGACATCTACACCGTGAGCATGGATCTGCCTTTCGCCCAGAAGCGCTTCTGCAATTCCTTCGCGCTGGATAAAGTGAAGATGCTTTCCGATCACCGCGACGCTTCCTTCGGCTCGGCCTACGGCACGCTGATCAAAGAGCTGCGCATTCTGAGCCGCGCCATTTTCGTGGTCGGCGGCGACGACAAACTCAAATACGTCGAGTACGTGCCGGAAGTCTCGCAGCACCCGAATTACGAAGCCGCGCTCGCCGCCGCGAAAAGCTGAAACTCCCGGAAGTATCGAAAACAGCGCCGCATCCGTCCCTTTAATTCGAATGCGCGCTTTGCTCCAAAAAAGCTGGTTGCGCGAGGGCGGGCTGGTGCGGGGCGGCCTCATAGTCGGGGCGGGAATCCTTCTCGGCAACGTCACCGGCTTCTTCCGCGTCGCTGTTACCGCATATCTGCTGGGCACGCACGCCCGCGCGGATGCGCTGGCCGCGGCGATGGGCCCGCTCGACACGCTGAACTCGGTGGTCGTCAACACCATGCTGTTCGCGTTCGTGCCGATGCTGATGCTTCGGTCCGAAGGCGAGCGCGCCGCGTTGTTCGCGCAATCCGCCCGCGTGTTCGCCATGATCCTCCTCGCGGCGAGCGCCGTCGCGGCCCTCTTCGCGCAGCAATGGATCGCGATTCTCGGGCCCGGACTCGCCGCGCCCGAACGCGCGCAGGCGGCCGTTCTGTTCCGCCTGTTCGCGCCCGCCACTCTGTTCTCCGGAGGCGCCGCGATCTTCTCCGCGTTGATGTATACCGAGCGGCGCTTCCTCGTGCCGGGCCTGTATCAGACCTGTCTCAACGGCGCCACCATCGCGTGCGCTTTACTGTTGTGGAGCGTGCTTGGCGTCTATGGTTTCGCCGTCGGCTATACGATCGGCGCCTTTATTCAGCTGCTGCTGACGTGGTGGTTCAGCCGCGATTTGCGCCGTATTCCGCGCGCCCCGCTGCATCTGCCCCTGAGCGGCGTTCTGGCCAAGCCCGGCATGTTTCTGGCATACGCGGGGCTGATCGCGGGGGACCTGATCGTAACGCGCATGTTCGCCACGCGCGCGGGATCGGGTATGGCCGCGGCATTCGATTACTGCCTGCGCTGTCTCAGCGTCGTGATTGCGTATCTTGTGTATCCCGTCGCCAGTTCGCTCGTGCCGGAAATCGCGCGGCTGCGCGGCGCGGATCAAACGCGGAAGGCCTGGCGGCTCATCGATCGCGGCGTTGGGCTGATGTCCATTGCGGCAGTGGCGTCCTGCGGCATCGGCGTGCTGGTGCGGACGCCGGTCATTGCGCTGCTCTTCCAGCGCGGCAGTTTCACGCGCGAATCGACGCGCCTGGTTTCCGGAGTCTTTCTGGGCTTCGCGCCGAGCCTGATCGGATGGGCGCTGCTCGATCTGATCGCGCGCTGTTTCTTCGCGCTCGACCGGCCACGCCTGCCCTTAATCGCCGCGTTCGTTCCGATCACGTTGAATGTCGCGATCTCTTCCGTGCTGCTCGCGCACGGAATGCTGATGAATCCGGTGCTGCTGGGGACGGGCGCTTCCGTGGGCCTGCTGACCGGCTTCGCCACGCTCTTCGCGATGATCCGTCTGCCGGAGTTGTGGGGCAGGCTCTCCAA
The DNA here is from genome assembly GCA_030036985.1 of Bryobacteraceae bacterium. Lineage (GTDB taxonomy): Bacteria > Acidobacteriota > Terriglobia > Bryobacterales > Bryobacteraceae > BOG-234. Next base: position 1,796 of record JASHSD010000459.1, on the reverse strand, counting down.
CCTGCGGCGTATCGAGGCCGATTGCCCGCCCCGCGCAAGCGATTAGCACCTGTCGCAGAATGACCCGTTCAACCACTCCCTTGCGGTCGTGGCTCGGAAGCCCGTTCCGAGCCGCGCGCGCAAGCAAGCGGTTTTTCGCAAACGGATTGGTTATTCGGTGACGCGTCCTAACTTGCTGCGCCCGCGGACATCTGCGTCGCGACGGCGCGCATCCGCTCACCAATCTGTTTGACGCGTTCGATGCCGACCGGCGGGGCCAGACAAACCTTCTCCAGATTCCTGAACGCCTGCGGGCCGGCAATCTGGCGCAGATCGGCCAGAAACGGCTCGATTTTCGCGAACACCATAATGTGCTCCCCGTTCGTATCGTTGAACATCTCGGCGTCGATAGCGCCGTTCACGACGAACGAACAGGCCATGTCCCAATATGAAGCCACCATACGGATCAAGCCGCTGTCCGGGCCCATCATCGCGCCCATGTATTCCTGGGCCGACGTGGGATTGAAGGTGAACCAGAAGTTGCGCGCCTTGCGCATCGTCTCTTCGCGGCGCAATTCGTACAGTTTCAAAATCAGATTCGCACTGTCTACGGGTGTTGTTGCCATTTTGTAAAGTAATCCTCTTTCATGGAGAATGAACCGATTTCCGACTTGCATTCGATGCCTTTCCGGCCTTCCGCGATTCGCATCTGTATGCTTGAATTTATCAGGTGATCGGCAACCCTCCTTCGCTCGCCGCGTTCTTCGAAATCTGGCGCCGGAATCGCGGCGGTTTTCTTCGCTATGAAGGAGGGATGGCCGCGAGTCATCTCACTTATGAAGCCGCGGGAAACCTGGCTGGCGCCTTCGCGGAGCGGCTGCGCGCGGCCGGAATCGGGCGCGGCGAGCGCATTCTTTTCTGGAGCGAGAACCGCCCCGAATGGGTGGTCGCCCTGTGGGGATGCATCCTCGAGGGCGTGATCGCGGCGCCCGTCGATTTTCGTTCGTCGGGCGCCATTGTTGAACGCATCGCGGGGATCGTCGCCGCGCGCGCGTTGCTCATCGGCGAAGCGGTGCAGGCGCCCTCGGGCCTCGCCTGCCCGGTCTGGCCGATCAATGAGATCTCTCGCGACCACACCTTCCGAGCAGCGACCGGGAGGGAGCGATTTTTCACCCCCGCGGCACCCGACCAAACCGCCGAAATACTCTTCACCTCCGGCGCCACGGGCGATCCGAAAGGCGTCACCATCACGCACCGCAACATCCTCGCGAACCTGAAGCCGATCGACCAGGGCATCGAGAAATACCGCAAATACATGGGGCCGTTCTCGCCCCTCCGCTTCCTGAATATGCTGCCGCTCAGCCACATGTTCGGGCAGACCATGGCCGCGTTCATTCCCCCGATGATCGCGGGCGAGGTTTATTTCATGCCCGGCTACAGCCCGCGCGACGCCGCGCATCTGATTCGCAGGCGGCGCATCTCGGTGCTGGTCTGCGTGCCGCAGATGCTGGAGCTGCTGCGCGATTTCATCGTGCAGGCCGTGCCCGAATCCGCCGCCCCGGCGCGCAGCGGCAAATGGTATTGGAAATGGTGGCAGTATCGCCGCGTGCATCGCCGCTTCGGTTGGAAATTCTGGAGCTTCGTGGTGGGCGCGGCGCCACTCGACCCCGCTCTCGAAGAATTCTGGGGCAAGCTCGGCTACCTGGTGGTGCAGGGTTACGGCCTCACCGAAACCGCGCCGGTGGCGACGCTGAACCATCCCTTCGATGCGCGCAAAGGCACCGTGGGCAAGGCCATCGGCGGCGTCGAAATCAAAA
>JASHSD010000034.1 GCA_030036985.1 Bryobacteraceae bacterium | reverse complement strand
ACCACCGATGGTCGTGAGATCCGTCTGCGCCGGATCACCGAGCCGACGCCGGAACAGAAATCTCTCCTCCACCAACTCGGCATCACCCTGCCTAAACACTTCCAGTTCAATCGCGAATGTAGTGCAGACTCGGCGATCGCCTGAACTGATTCTGAAAGGGTTAGCCAAATTTTAACCCCATTCGTGACCAACTTCGGCTAAAACTTGCTTGTGGGGTCAGGCTTTCAGCCTGCCGCCGGGCTTTTGCCCGGCGTCCGCGAACAACGCCGATTGTTCGATCGAGATTGTTCGATCGGCCCGATGCGGCCGATTTGCCTGAACCAGGGTCGGCCGGAAGGCCGGCCGCAGCGTCGAAGCGCTGCCCCACAACACGAGATCCGAAAATTTAAGCGCCACAGGCCGAAGCCTGTGCCGCCATTCTGCCGGCCTGCATTCAGCGCGCGAAGCGAAAACGCAAAAGCGTCCACACGGCAATCAGACCATCGGTCGCCTTGATCTTCTTGCCTTCTTCTTTCGACCTGGGAATATATTCGATCGGCACTTCCACAATCCTGTGGCCGGAGCGAATCAGCCGCGCCGTAATTTCGTGATCTGTTTCGAAACCGCGCGTCTGCAGCTTCATCGTCTTGACCGGCCCCGCAGGATAGAGCTTGTAAGCCGTCAACGTATCGGTGATCCAACGGCCATACATCAGAAACGTCCAGCACGTCAGCGCGACGCCGGCCAACCAGGGTCCCAGCGACTGGCGCGGATGTCTTCCGGGGAAGAGCGTCCATCGTGGCTGCAGCCGGCGCTGCCCCAGCGTGCGGCTGCCGTAAACCACATCGCCGCGATCCAGAGCCTTGAGCAGCGTCAGATAATCGGAAGGATCGTATTCGAGGTCGGCGTCCTGAACCAGTATGTAATCCCCGGTCGCCTCGCGAATCCCGCGCTGCACCGCCGCGCCCTTGCCTTGGTTGGGAACCTGCGTGAACACCCGCACCGAGGCGAACCTCGACGCAAAACTCCGAGCCACCTCTTCTGTCCGGTCTTTCGAACCGTCGTTGACCACGACCAGTTCCTTGGTGAACCCCGCCTTTTCGGTCGGGACCGCAAGAATCTTCTCGATCAGCGTACCGATGAACGCCTCTTCGTTATAGGCGGGAATGACCACGGAAAGAACGGGCATGTCAGATTTTCCTCAGTGCGGGCCGATTGGCAGTCTCAATGTCACTCGTTTTTGGTGTGGGGTCAGGCCTTCGGGCCTGCCGCCGGGCTTCCGCCCGGCGCGATGCTCGACAAAACCCCACCGTTGGGCCCGAAATTTGACCTTATTCCAGGCCGCCCCGGAAGGGCGGCTACAGCGCGGAAGCGCTGGCCCCACAAGGAAGGCCACAAAAACGAGCCGCATTGGATTGGCAATCTGTTTGGCCGGCTTCACGAAAACGCCCTCAAAAAGGGTTCCACCACCGCCGCATCCTCTCTCGAATTCACTCCAACGGTCTCTTCGATGGTCATGATCCGGGGAGTCACCACAATTCCCTCGCGCGCCACGACCGGAATCACAGGCAGGAAGTTGAACTCGCCCGTCGCATTGCCCTGAGCGCCCGCATCTTCGCGAAGTTCGCCCAAAAAGCGCCGCAGCCGATCCGTGCGGAAACAAAAAAATCCGGTGTCGCTCTCGCCATCGGCCGGCATTTCGTCGCCTTCGCGCTTCTGCAGCAGCCTGGCGATGCGTCCGCTCTCGTCGCGTTCGAAATGAATGTAAGGGTGGGCGCGCATCACCGTGGGACAAACCATATCGGGGCGCAAAGGCCCCTGCTGAATTCGCAGACAGGCTTCGATGGAAGACCGCCGCAGCGCCACCTGATCTCCCCAAACCGTCGTGACAAATTCAGTCGAGACCTTTGCCAGACCCACGCTCACGGCGTCGCCCATCCCGAGTGGAATCTCCTGGATGGCAATCGAGTAACGCCCCGGAATCAGGCGCTGAAGTTCCGCCTCCACCGGCTCGCGGCCATCGGGAGACAGCACGAAAACCACTTTCGCGCAGTTCGGCAGCAGGAAATCGAGCAGCCACTCCACGATCATCCTTCCGCCGACGGGATAGAGAATCTTCGGCCGCTCGAAACCCAGGCGCGAGCCTCTGCCCGCTGCCGGCACAATGGCCGTCCATTTCTCCGGATCGACTGCGTCCGCGGCATATTCGCGCCAATTCTCACGGGTGAGGAGGTTCATAAGGCGGCAATCATCGGAGCAATTTCGCTGAGCCGGCTCACCACCCCAGCTGCTCCAGCATCCTTGAGCGCCGCGGCCGGACAAGTGCCGGTCACGCCGATCGCCGCGGCCGCGCCCGCCCGCCGCGCGGCTTCGATGCCGGCGACCGCGTCTTCCACCACCACGCACGACTCGCCCGCCAGCCCCAGCGCGGCAAAGCTTTTCCGATAGATCTCCGGATCGGGTTTCGCGCGGGTCACATCTTCGCCGGTCAGCACCGATTCGAACAGATTCTCCAGATCGTTGACGCCGAGAAACGCATGCACCGTTCCGTAAGACCCGGAACTGGCCAAGGCGAGGCGATAAGTCCCGGCGAGCTGTTCCAGCAGGTCCCGGCAACCTTCCGCCACGGGATTCATTGCCACCAGATTCGCCCTCGCGAGCATTGTCTTTCGTTCGGCGGCGACGCGCACGGCTTCATCGTCCAGGGGCACGCCACAACGCCGGAACTCCGCCGCGACCACGTCCGCCGTACGCTGCCCCGCGTAATGCGAATATTCAAAATCGCTGATGCCCAAGGGGCGAAGCACTTCCTCAAATGCGGCCCTGTGGCATGGCGTTGAGTCGGTCAACACGCCATCCAGATCGAAAACCACTCCCCGAATACGCGGTGCGCTCCGCTGCAATTTCTTACTCTAACAGGAGCGGCAAGTCCCTTTCTAACGTTCAAGCGGCGAATCTCGACGTCGCCTTTGAGTTCCCAAAATTGTGGCCTAATCTGCCGCCGAAACCGCGCTTTGAAATAAACCTCCAGTATCCAACCGAAACGTGGGTGACAGCAGAGCAGGGCGCCAGAATCTCCGGCGCTAATTGAAGCCGAAATTTGCGTCACTTCCGTTGCGATACCTCGCAGACGAACGGAACCTGCGGAACGCGTCATTATGCTGACCGAAATCAAACATAAAATAGACCACGAACCCCCTGCGGTTCCTTGGGATCCCAGCTGGCCGCCCAACCTACCGGAATCCGACGAAAACCACGATGCTCTAAGTCAAAAATTTAATCGCGGTAATAGGCAAAACCTGTTACTATCTGATTGGCTATGACGAGATTTTCCGGCATAGACCGAGTGCTGGGGCAACCCTCCGCGTTGTCGCGAAGTATCGGGAACTTCTGCCATTCGGACCCTTACAAAGGCTTAGGTCCAACGCAGTCATTTTCTCAAGCGGCGACCAAGGAAGGAAGCTATTCCCGCTGGCTGAAGGCATCGCGAAGGTGGTTCACACGCCCGAGGACGGCAGGGACTCTCTTCTGTGGTTGCGCTATCCGAGCGACCTGATTGGAGACTGGTGGCCGACCCAATCTGGATCGGGGTCCGCGTTCAGCGCCGTCGCCCTCGGGCCATGCAGCGTGCACGAGCTATCGCTGGACGCAATGCGTACTATCGAGGCACGCGACCGCAGCGCCGCCGATTTTCACCGCCGAGTGCTACAGCTGGACATTTGCGGTCTCGCGCAGGCACACTTGGAACTGAAGACACTTCCGCCTCAGGCGATCGTGGAGCGACGCCTGTGGAGCTTGGCCTCGGTTCTGGGACGCACAGATTCGTCAAAGCGGATCCATTTCGTGATGCCGCTGACCAACGCGGAGATGGCGAGCCTGTGCGGACTTTCGGAGACCCACTATAAGATATACGTCGACGCATCGAGGCTGGCGGGGACTTAGCGCGTCGGGGCCGTCGACTATGGACGCTCTGGGCGGACAGCAGAACGTCCTGAGCAATCCCGGAGTTCCGTGGAAAGCTACTCCCCGCCCAGATCGACGTGAAGCCCCACGGTCTCAGGCGCCTTAATTATACGTGGTTTGACTGGCGTCGGGCTGTATGTGGAACGGGGTCGCCGATTCGATTTCCGAGCCAGTCCAAGGCGCGATTCGTTTGCGCCTGCATCCATAACGGCACCGGGACAGCTTGGAAGGCTGGGCTCTGGACATCCCGAGTCGCCGGTATCGGGAAGGCGGCACGCTGCGAGGATTGCCCGTCCAAAATTGCCCCGGATCAAAACGCTGTGTTGGGCAAGAGTGGTGGGATGCGGCGGCCCCCGCGTAACCCACCTTACGACGCCCTCCTGCGGGTGGCAGAAGGCCCTTCCCGTGGTCTGAAGGATTTCGAGCGCTCTGACAAGCGACAGA
>JASHSD010000458.1 GCA_030036985.1 Bryobacteraceae bacterium | reverse complement strand
CGGGTCTACGTACTTGAGTGGATTATTGCCGCCATAGATGTACTTGTTCAGCGTGTTGGCGGGATTACGCACCCGATCGTCGGTTAGGTTAATGAGGTCGGGGCTTGACCACCGGCCCTGAGCGCTGGACATATATCTTGCCCCGAAGAAATCGAGGCCGCTCTCCGCGTCCCGTTCTTTGCCGGTGAACTTGAGTGTCGGATTGCCGGTCTGATCGTACAGAGAACCCCGTCCTCCGATGCCGCTCGGAATCTCCTCTCCAAAAGGCTGGTAGTCGTGCAGCGAAACCACATTCCCGCTCCCGTCCGTCATCAGCCGCGTGCTGCCCAGATGGTCCGTTATCAGATAACATGTCGTGCACGGCGAGCTCGGAGCCGTCCCGGCGGCGTATTCCGCAGCCACTCCTCCCTGCGCGTCATAAACGTACGTAGTGGTTGTCGATCCGGTGACCTTCTGTACGCGCTGCCCCTCCCCGTCATACGCGTAACTCACCGCAGTCGACCCGCCCGGGGCTACCGCAACCAGCCGATTCTCGCCATCGTACGTATAGCTGGTGGCGCTCGACCCGCCGATCTGCTGCAGGTTCCCGCTCCCGTCCATCTCCGCCGAATTCACCATCAGATGGTTCGACGAATCGAAATTGCTCGACGACTGCGGCGTGTTCGCCGTCGGATAAATGCCGGAATACTGGTTCACCCACCGATTCCCGTAAGCGTCATAACCGAACTGCTGACACCAGCTGCCGCCCACGGCCCCGGTTCCCTCGCATACGCTGCCAGAGGTGACGCCGACCGACGGGTTTTCCGCCGCCACGGCCAGACGGTTCACTGGTCGTCGTCTTTGACCGGCTTAGACGGTCCGGCGGGTTTGCCGTCTTCCATCAGCATGAACGGCGCGTTGCCCGAAGCGTTCAGCGATTCGTACATCGCGAGCGGCGAATTCCCCGCGTAGACGATCACCATATTCGGCGCCGACTCCGGGTTGCGCGCGGCGAAGACCAGCGCGTCCCGCTCCGATGCCCAAGGCTTTCCATCCATGCGAAACTCTGCCGCCGTGTAATCCAGGCCGATCCGCGACTGCCAGTCGGCCAGCGCGGAATTCGTCTCGGGCCTGCCGATGAACGCGACATCGGTCGATGCGAGCGCGCTCGCGGGTACTTCGTAGTCCTTGTAAATCGGGAACTCGCGCTGTGTGGCCTCGCGCAGGCGCGCCTGCAGCTGCTCGGCCGCATACCGATTCGAGCCGGCCTCGCGGACCGTGCCGTAAACGATGATGCCGGGCAACTGCCTGCGGCCGAACTGCTCCACCGACCACGCCGGGCCTTTGCCCGGATCCGGCGGCGTATACGTCACGCCCGCCTTATCGAGGAACGACTGCGCCGTCACCGATTTCGTCGTGTTGGCCGCGTAGTAATCCTTCATCAACTTGAGGAACGCCTCGTCGCCCATCTTGCGGCGCAGGCCGTCGAGGAAGAGAATGCCCTCGGTTTCCTCGATGCGGAAACGATTCGTCGGATTGTCCGCGGACAACTTCAAACCCCGCAGCCGCACGCGTTCGTTGTCGATCGCCTTGTCCAGTTCCTTCGACTGAATCACGCGGTAGTACGCGGCCGATCCCGCTACGAACCAATCGTCGCCGTCCGAAGCCGGCAGCAGCCAGCCCTTCCACAGGCGGTCCTCGGCAATGGCCTTGACTTCCTTCTTCTTCGGCTCTTCCGATTTCTTCCCGGCCACGCGTTCTTTTTCGCGCGCCTCAACCGCAGCCGACAAAGCCACGGAAGGCGTGGCATCGAACATGTAGTAACCCTCGGGATACAAACCATGATTCGGTCCGTGCTGCCCCGGCCGCACCGCCAACACGCTCTCATCCGGTCTGCCGAATTCCGCCCAGACCATCATGTTTTTGGCCATATCGGCGGTCGCCACCTTCGCATCGATGGTCGTGCGGCTGATCAGCGGGGCTTTCCCGAATGCCGTATACGCGAACTGTTCATCGATGTGGCCCTTGTACTTGTTGTAGAGATCCTGCCACGCCAGATCGCGCACGCCGGGCACGTACGGGACGAACTTCGGCGCGCCCTGCGGATCGGGCAGGTATTCAAGATTGATCGAGAGGTCTTTGGCGTTGTTATCGCCCCAATAAAAACCGGGCGTGTTGCCGAACCATTCGTTTTTCGAGCTGCGCCACACTTTGGTGTGATCGGTGCCCAGCTCGTCCATGGCGATTTCGTTGTTCTTCGCATCACCGATGATCCACTCGTTCGTGTAGAGGCCGTTATTGTGGTCGCCCAGCAGCTTCACCACTTCATCCACGTTGCCGCCGTATTGGATGGCGAGGCGCGCGCGGAAGGCCTCGGACGTGCCCTTCGCATTGAAAGGCGTCTGATCGATGGTGGTCTCGGTAAGCACCATCCCGTAATCGTTCTGATACCAGTCGGTGCCGCTCTGGATGCCTCCGGGATAGCTCTGCATCAGCACGCGATGGCCGTTTTCCGGTTTGATATCGAGCATCACGTTGGTCTGCTCGGCGAGCGTCGCCGACCACCACGTCACGTGGCCGATAATCATCTTTCCGTCGGCAGTCGCCGGACCCGTGGCCGCGAATGCGCTGCAGCGATCCGTCGGCAGGTCGCCCTTCGGCTTCGGCGCATACGGCGGGGCCAGGAAACGGTCGCCCTCGATTCCGGTCGGCGTCACCTTCACGGCGTCGCGCAGCATGTCCAGCTCAGTTTCGGAATTGGCCGCGACAATATCGACCAAGTCCAGTTTTCGGCCGAGAAATTTCGCGCCATTGGCATTCGCGCCATCGGCGATGCCGCGCATTTCCTCGAGAATCTCTTTGTCGTACCCGCGCAGGAACAGGGCATTGGCGCTGGTGCGGATCTCGTCCCAGGATTCCTTATCGGACCGGCCGGCGAGGTCCCAATTGCAGCGCGCAAGGTAGTCCGGGATCTCATGCGCCATCAGATAACCGTGCTGAAAGCCGCGATCGTAAGGCTTGCCTTCGATATGCAGGTAGATCCATCCGGCGGCCGGATAGCGATAAGCCGGGCCGAAGGTTTCAACAGCATCGGACGCGGGCCAATCGCCCGCATCGGAGGCTTCGTCGAGAGAGACTCCCGCGAACCATGCTTTGCCGCGCAGCGCTCCGCCGTTGCCCGCGGTGAGCACGATTTCGTCTTCATTGCGCGTGGCGATGAAGCGCAGATAGAGGTGCGTCCAGGGCTTCGTGCCCGCGACCGAGACGGAGTGAACGTCCCAAGGCATTGAAGCCATCGTGAGCGCCGCGCCTACGGGTATCGGCGAGCGATTCAGTTCGCGCACGGAAAGATCTTCGGTCTTTACCCAGCCGCTCAACTCGTAGCGTTTGCCGATGGTGAGCTGAATGGGCGCTGAGCGAACGCTTGCATCGCCGTCGGGCGACGATGCTTCGAGCCGCAGCGATTTGAGTTTGTCGTGCATGACCGCCGGGTCCGTAACAGCCTTGCCGTCGACGGGCGTCCACGATTTATCGGTGAAGGACATTGTCGCGGCCTGCAGCGAGCAGACGGCCGTGACGCCAATCAGAGCGGCGAAGGCGGCAGGACGGATGGGGCGAATCATGGTGCAGATCTCCGTAAAATCAGGATAGCTTAACCGAAAAAGAAGCTTTCCCCCTTAACAGTATTACTACGTAATAGTAGATTCAGAAGACAGATAGTA
>JASHSD010000457.1 GCA_030036985.1 Bryobacteraceae bacterium | reverse complement strand
GATCAAATACATTATCGACACCGATTCCGGCGTGGATCACGCGGGCGGCAATGCGGCTTTGGTCAAATTGGGAGCGATGGGAGGGATGCCGCGGATTGTCGCGAACGATCATGTGCTGAACCGGATGAGCGCGCGCGCCGCGGGAGCACAGTCGGAGTTTCCCGAAGCGGACTGGCCGAACGACGAGTATTTCACTCCCACCAAGGATTTTTTCCTCAACAACGAGGCGGTGGTGGTGTACCACATGCCCGCGGCACATACGGACGGAGACAGCATCGTATTCTTCCGCCGCTCGGATGTGCTGAGTGTTGGCGATATCTTTACTCCGGAGACTTATCCCGTGATCGATGTGGCCAGGGGCGGCAGCGTGCAGGGGGAGATCGATGCGCTGAATCATATTCTGGAACTTACGGTGCCCGCGAAGTATCAGGAAGGCGGAACTTACGTGATTCCGGGGCGGGGAAGGCTTTGCGAAGAAGCGGATGTGGTTGAGTACCGCAACATGGTGACCATTATTCGCGATCGCATTCAGGATCTGATCAAGAAGGGTAAGACGCTGGCCGAAGTCAAGGCGGCGCGGCCGACGCTGGATTACGATACACAGTACGGGCCGGCCTCGGGCAACTGGACTACGGATATGTTTATCGAAGCTGTGTATAAGAGCTTGGGTGGAAAGTGATGATGAGGGCGCAGCGAAAACCGCTCCCTTACGGTCGCGGCTCGGTAAGTCTTCTATTGGCGGCGGCATCGCTCTATGCGCAGGGCGGCCGCGGCGGACCTCCGCCCGCGCCTAAGACGGCGAAGGAAGCGGCTCCGGTCGATCTTACCGGCTACTGGGTGTCAGTGGTTACGGAGGACTGGCGCTGGCGGATGGTTACGCCGATCAAGGGCGACTTCGCCAGTATTCCGCTGAACTCGGCCGGCCGAAAGCTGGGTAACGAATGGGATCCCGCGCAGGTGGAAGCCGCGGGCGAACAGTGCCGCGCCTATGGCGCTCCGGCTGTGATGCGCATTCCGGGACGCGTGCATATTACGTGGCAGGACGAGAACACGCTGAAGATCGAAACAGACGCGGGCACGCAGACGCGCCTGTTTCATTTCGACGGCAAACCGCCGGCGGACGGCAAGCCGTCCTGGCAGGGCTATTCGGTGGCCAACTGGGAGCGGCCCGTGCGTGGTACGGGATTGCCGCTTGCGGGCCTCGGCGCAGTGAGGGAGGGTAATCACGGACGCTCGCTCGAAATTGTGACCACGCAGCTGCGGCCGGGGTATCTGCGCAAGAACGGTCCGCCTTACAGCGCCAATACGGTGCTGAACGAGTATTACGATCTTACGAAGGAGCCGAATGGCGACATCTGGTTCCATGTGACTACGATCGTGAAGGATCCTACTTATCTGGAAGAGCCGTTTGTGACCAGTACGGATTTCAAGAAGGAGCCGGATGGCGCCAAGTGGAATCCTATGCCTTGTTCGGCACGTTAGTATCCAGGAAATAACCGGACACGCGACCTTAGTCGCGTTTTTGGGGTGCGATATTTAAAGACGCGACTGAAGTCGCGTGTCCGAAAAGACGCGACCGAGGTCGCGTGTCCGAACCAACATAGGCTGAAGCCTGTTCCACATGCAGACCGGCGGCGAAGGGAATCGCATCCGCTTCCCGGAAGGCTTTGTTGCGCAGACGCGAGAAGCCCGCGGCGCCGCTGAGAGAGCGCATGCGCGGGTCCATGTCCATCATGAATAACTGGCAGGAGTTCTCATCCAGAGCTCTTTGCAGCTCCCGCATGGCTTCGTCGCGCCTGCCTAAAGCATCCTGAAGAAGCGCCATAAAGTAGGCATCCACATATTCGGCAGCCCGGAGTTGCTCCAACTCATTCAGGATGGCGGCGGCTTCGGTCTTACAGCCGGCGATGGCGAGACATCTGGCTTCCTCCGCGCGCAGACGGGGCAAATCGGGTGACATGACGCAGGCGCGCCGGTACTCGACCAGGGCCTCTTCCAGGCGTCCGGCGTACTCGAGCGCCTGGGCGTAGTGGGAACGGCCCATGGGCAGATAGGGATGCAGGTCGAGAGCTTTCCTGCCGCAATCGACCGCGCGATCGAAATCGCCGCGGCAGGAATGGATCATCATTTCGACGGAGGGCAGAATGGGCCAGAGGGAATCGGCCGCATAAGCCTCGCTCAGATAATCCAGAGCTTCATTGAAGCGTCCGCACACGGCATAGAGAATCGAGAGGCGGACGAGAATGCCCACGGCTCCGGTATTTTCGCGTTTGGCGATCAGGAGTTCGGCTTCAGCCTGGGCGAACTTGCGCTCGAAGATGTTCAATGCCTGGGCGCGATCGGCGCGCAGCTCGGGAGTCAATCCGATCAGGGAAATGGTGTGCGCGTGAGCTTCCAGAAATGCGGGGTACATTTCCAGCGGCGGCCGCATGGAAAACGTACCCAGCATCAGATAACAACGGGAAATTCCTTCAAATGCGCGGAAATCCGTGCTGTGATCGCGCGCCGCCTGTTCAAATCGCGAAAGAGCTTTTTCGAAGCCTTCGCGGGTGTGGCGATGCCAGCAGTGCCAGCCGTTCCTGATGAGGTCTTCCGACTTGGGCACGTCGATGCGATACCCGAATTTCGGATGATAACTGATCCAGGGCCCGTATTCCCGCAGCGCTTTCTTGACTTCTCCGACGGTAACCGCCACGGTGTGCCGCGAGACGCAAATCCCGTGCCAGGCTTCGCGGATCATCTCGTCGTAGTTCACGCAATGACCGCTTTTGTACAGAAGCGTGCGCAAAGCGTGCAGCGCCTGAGGTCTCAGGTCCAAAACAACTCTGTCGCGCAAGAGCCTCGGCGTTTCGGCGTCGAGGTTAAAGGGACCGAACGCTATCTGGCCTGCCTGGGCCTGCATATCGATATCCACCCCCGCTTATTTTTGACGCTCTTTTGATCGCCAATGGACGGACTATAGCATAGACTCGATTCCGAGTACAGGTCTGGTTCGGGGTTCCGTCAAGTCCGTCGGGACGCGGGAGAGGTTAGAATTTTTCGGCCAATTACAGCGCTTTTGCGCGCTTGCCGATACGCGTGTGTTCGGGAGATCGGGGAGGGTTAATGAAACTCACAAAGCTGCTTTGCCTGAACTTTGCGGTCGCCGCCCTGACCGTGTGCGCCGGTCTGTTCCCGGGCGCGGAATCTCTGCGGGCGCAATCCGCCGGAACGGGCGCGCTCACGGGCACGGTCACCGATCCGTCGGGCGCCTCGGTCGCCAACGCCACCGTTACGCTGACAAGCAACGATACCGGCCAGGTGCGCACGGCAACGACGAACAGCGACGGCAGTTACCGGTTCAGCCTTCTGCCGCCGGGCGGTTACAAAGTCGGATTCGCCGCGAACGGGTTCAAGACGGCGGATGTGCCGAACGTCAACATCGCCGTGACCGAGACTCCGGTGCTGGACCGCAAGCTCGAACTGGGCACGCAATCGGAACAGGTGACGGTCGAGGCGAACGCGGAAGTTCTGCAGACGGCGAGCTCGACCTTGGGCACCACGGTGAATACGGAGGAAGTGGTGGGGCTGCCGCTGAGCAACCGCAACTATACGCAGCTGTTGAGCATGGCCGCGGGCGCCAACGTGGGCGTGAATAACGCCACTCAGCTGGGCAAAGCGACCCAGGATATCAGCGTGAACGGCGCCGACCCCAGCTCGAACAACTACATGATGGATGGCGTTTCCATCGTGAACACGAATAATACAGGCTCCGCCAACGATTCCGGCATTTATGCCGGAATCGGCATTCCCAATCCCGACGCGATTCAGGAATTCAAGATTCAGACCTCGACTTATGACGCCAGTTATGGGGCGCACCCCGGCGGGAATGTCAACGTGGTGACCAAGTCGGGCACGAACGAGTTTCACGGCTCGGGCTTCTGGTTCATCCGGCAGACGGACCTGAACGCGAACCCCTTCTTCGCCAATGAATACGGGAGCGGGAAAGAAGTTCTCAATCAGAACCAGGCGGGCGGGAGCGTCGGCGGACCCGTCAAGAAGAACAAGCTTTTCTTCTTCGCCGACTATCAGTACACGGGACAGAAAAACGGGATCGCGGCGGGCGGCTCCAGCACGCAATATCTGTTCCCGTTGCCTTCGGTCCGCACCGCGGCGAATATCGGCGCGGCGCTGTGTCCGGCAAATAACCCGGGAAACCCGAACTATCTGACTTTCCTGGGAGGGCTTGACGGCGCGGTGGCGTGCAATGGTTCCAATATCAGCCCGGTTTCGCTGGCGATGTTGAATCTCAAGCTGCCCAACGGCCAATACTACATTCCGAGCAATCCGAACGGCGTATACGGGCCGGAGGTATTCAGCGACCCCGCCATCTGGAACGAAAATCAGCTGATCCTGAACGGCGATTATCTGCTTAACAGTAAGAACACTTTATCCGCGCGGTATTTCTGGACCCACGATCCGCAAACTCTTCCGCTGGGTGGAGGCGGTCTGCCGGGAACTCCTATTTCGCTCTTCTATGAAAACATCGACACGGTGCTGAAGCTCACCACTCTGGTAACCCCGAATCTGGTGAACGAGGTCCACCTTGCGGGACAGTACAACGTCGCTAAAGGCCACGACAGTACAGTCACCACGCCGCAGGCGATCGGACAGGGAACAATCGTGCCGACAGTGACGGAACTTCCGGTCACCGTTATTCTGAACGGCCCTGGTTTGAATGGTTCTCTTTATCCCGACAGCAGTCCAACCGATCAGGAGGAAATCGGCGACCAGATTTCCTGGGCCAAAGGGAAGCACACGATTCGCGTGGGGTATGAATTCCAGACAACCAAATGGCCGATCTCTTTCGCGGGACTGGAGCGGGGCTTCCTGTTTTACGGAACATTTGCCGATTGGCTTATCGGCGGTCCCGGCAACATCCTGCAATGCCTGTTCTGCGTCCGCAGCGGACCTTTCCCCGACGGCATCATTCACGACTACCTCGAGAACAACCACAGCGCGTTCGTGCAGGACGACTGGAAAGTCAATTCTCGTCTGACATTCAATCTTGGCCTGCGCTGGGAGTATGACGGAACTTACAGCGATAAGTACGGCAATCTTACTAATTTCTGGCTAAGCCAGTTGGAAACGGTTCCCGTGCCACCGACCGGTCCCACCACCTCGGGGCCCGGCCTGGCAGGGTATGTGGTGCCGAGCAACTATACCTCGCATTATCCCGCGCCGCCCGCCGGCGTTTTGGTGTCGGGAAGCACGCTCCCAACTCAGAGCGGAGTGCCTTGGGACAACTTTGCACCCCGTTTCGGCTTTGCCTGGCAGCCCCGGAAGGACGGCAAGCTGGTGATCCGCGGCGGCGTCGGCATGTTTTACGACCGGATCGGCGGCGGGACGTTCGTGCACGGGCTCGAGCAGGGCTATCCTTATGCCGTAACGCTCGATTACTCCGGCGCCAACACCTTCACCAACGCGAATCCTTATCCAACGACTCCGCTGGGAACCTTTGCCTCGCGTTGGGTCGACTTCGGCGGATGTCAGCCGCTTTGTCTTGCGGGCGCGCCGAACTCCGCTTTGGACACTCCGGCGCTGGATCAGGATCTGCATACGCCGCTGACGCGTCAGTATAATCTCACCTTCCAGTACGAGTTCCTGCAGAACTGGGTGCTGGAAGCGGGGTTCGTGGGATCGAGTTCGATCAATCTCCTGGATCAGTACCACAGCGTGAACAATCCTTTGCTGGCCAGCCCGAGCGACCCGATCAACGGTATTACGGAAAATACGATCGCCA
>JASHSD010000456.1 GCA_030036985.1 Bryobacteraceae bacterium | reverse complement strand
TGCGCTTCCCGGCGTCTTGGCGGTGACTGCATAGATCAAGCTGTCGGCCCACGAAGGTAGTCCTGAAATCTGATAATCCTTGATATCAAATGCGGCCGCAATCAAAGCATGCACGGTGCCTTTGATCGTGACCCGGTTTCCGGCGATCCTGAAGGGTTTGCCGGAAGTTCCGACAAAGGAGAGATCGGGCGTCCCCGGCCGCAACGACTGGTCCAGCGGCTTGACGGAAGCTACGTCAAAGGCTGCGGAGGCGGGCGGCTGCGACTGGGCTGAACCGGGAGCGGCGCACGGTCCGCAGATCAGGAAGACCATTGCGAAGCCGGCGGAAAAAACTGCGCCTCGAATCAGATCAGCCATGCGTTGCGTCCTCGTTTGCAGTTATTCTATCGGGAAAACGCCGAGTCGGGCTACCACGCGCAGCCGTTTGTAATCGGCCCACCACACGCCATCGCGCCACAGCGCCGGGCGAAGACGCGATTCAATCCGCGCCACAATCTCTGTGCGCGAGCCGGTGGGCACTCCGTCAAACCAGACTCCCGCGAACATCTCCAGCCATTCGCGCAAACCCCTTTCGGGATGCTCCAGCTTGTTCCAACGTTCGAACGTTTCCATCGTCCGCACCTCGAACCCATTCACTTCCAGCAGCGATGCGTACTCGCCGGCGCTGGGGAAATACCATGGGTTGCGCGCGGCATGGCCGGCTTCTTCAAGAACGGCCGTCAGAGCCTCGGCGATCTGCGCGATGTTTCCCTTCGCTCCCATCTCCAGCACAAAGCGTCCGCTGGGCTTGAGCGCGGCGGCGACGCCCGCAATCACCGGGTTCGCTTGGGGAATCCAGTGCAGCGCGGCATTCGAAAACACGGCGTCGAAAGGCTCGTCGAAACGCAATGCGCGGGCGTCGCCCAACACGAACGCGAGCTTCGGATAATTCTGCCGCGCCTGCGCGATCATCGAAGCCGACGCGTCCAGCCCCACCACAGTCGCGCCGCGCGCCGCGATCTGCGCGGTCAGATGGCCGGTCCCGCAGCCCAGATCGAGAATGCGCTCACCGGTCACAGGATCGAGCAAATCGATCAGGTCGCCGGCTTTTTTCCAGACGAACGAATGCCGGTCGTCGTAAAGGGCGCTGTCCCAGCGGTCGGCCATCAGCGGACCGGGACCGGCGACGGCGCCAGCACGAAGTAGTCGTAAACGGTGCGCGCGATCTCGGCGATGGCTTTTTCGGACGCGTCCTCGGGCCTGTTGGACGCCTTCGTATAAATCGAGATGGCGATGTGCCGCTCATTGCCGGGAAGGCTGATGAAGCCGATATCGTTGGCGACGCCGCCGAGCGTTCCGGTCTTATGCGCCACGTCGGTTCCCTCCGGCAGCATTCCCTTGATGCGCGTCTTGCCGGTTTCGCAGCGCTCCATGATGTCGAGCAGAACCCGCGTACTTTGGGGCGTCAGAATCGCGCCCTTCCAGAGACGCACCAGCAGAGACGTCATCTCGTCGGGCGCCGCCGTGTCGCGCGGATCGGCCATTTCGGCGCGGCGCGCGCGCATGTGATCGCTTTGCGGCACGCCGTCGAAGATGCGGTCCCAGATTCCGCGATTCCATTGCGACTCGGGCGGCAGGTTCTTTGCGCCCTGCCAGTCGGAAATCAGCAGCGCGGTGGAACGGTCGACGCGAATGCCGGAGAGGCCCAGGGACTGCATGCGTGCAGTGACGGCCGCGGGTCCGCCGGCCTCCCGCAGGAGCAGATCCGCCGCGCTGTTATCGCTGATCACCAGCGCCAGTTCGAGCAGATTGGCGATGGAAAGGGAAACGCCGGGATGGATAAAAAGATCGCTCAGCGTGCCGCTGCCCGGATGCAGGTCGCCGGGCGCGAGCGTCACCATGGTGTCGGGCGTCAGCTTGCCTTGGTCCACAAGAGACAGGATCTGGACGGCAACGGGGACTTTGAATGTGCTCGCCATGGGGAATGCCTCGGCGCCATGCAGCGACAGGGATCGTCCGGTTTCGATTTCCGTGGCGTTGACGCCGACGACCGCATCGGTCGTATGAGAAGAGACCCAGGCAATCTGCTGTTCGACGCGCGTGACGGCCGGGTCCGGCGGCATCGCCAACAACGATGTTGCGGTAAGTAAGAGACAAACAGCCCGCATAAGTTGAGTGTAATGCCTTGGAAAGACCTGATGTGGGGAAACATGGCACGATGCGGGCGAGAGCCGCGGGCGCGGGCGCGGACGGGAAAATCCCATGGGCGAGCAACTGCATTTTCACCGGTGGAGGTGACTCTGAATGAAACGAGTCGCAATGATTCTTGCCTTCAGCGTGGCAAGCTTGCCGATGGCGCTGGCGCAGGTCGGCGGAGGAGCGGGTGGCGCGACGGCTCCAGGAACTGGTGCGCAGCCGGGCGCGACAGGCAATCCAGGGACCGGCACGGGTACCCGCACAAATCCGCACAGTAACCAGAACGGGACAACGCCCAACAATCCTGGTGCGAATCCGGGTGGGGCCGGCAACGGCGGGGTAAACCCTCCCGCCACCTCTCCGAACAGCACGTCGCCCGGACCGAAATAGGAGTTTGGCCCGCCAGCGGGCTCCGATCTGCGATCTCCGGACCGAGCGGCCAAACCCGGTAAACTTATGCATTTTTCACGAATCTATGATTATGCTGAGACGACATGGGTACGGACGCACACGGGCCGGAATCGGGGGTCGGGGCGTTGTCCGCTGCCGCCGCACCGGCATGCGCCGAACCTTCCCGAGCGCCACGGCCTGGAGCTACCGCCGCGCGGACCAGATCAGCACGCGCGACGGAATGTTTCGCCGCGATTCTCGTTGTTCTGGTTGTCTGCCTGGGCGCGTTTC
>JASHSD010000455.1 GCA_030036985.1 Bryobacteraceae bacterium | reverse complement strand
TTGGTTCCGTCTGCGTTGCCATTCTGCGCGGCGAAGAGACTCCCGGCGGCGCCCGGTCCGGCAAATCCGTTGGGACCGAATCCGCCGCGGCCGCCCAAACCAAAGTTGTCGCCCGCTTGCGCCTGCACGCCCTCGCTCAGACTTCCATTGACGAGGAACGCCGCGTTCGCGCCGCCCGTATCGTCCGTTTGTCCGTTGGGCGACGCCAGCGCATCGCCGCCATCGAGCGAGTTATCACCGTTCTGAATCAGGTTGAGATTCTGGAAACCGCGTCCGTTCGCGTTCGAGGCGCTCTGCTGTCCGGAACCTTGCCCACCGCCCTGAGCGGCGGCGCCGTTGCCTCCAAAGCCGCCGCGCCCCGGACCGCCGCGCCCAAATCCTCTGCGCGGCGTCTGCGGATTATTTTGCGCGGTCGATGGCGCCGGAGTCGCGGGAGTAGTTGAAGCTGTGGCGGGAGCGGCGGCGGAAGGTTCGTTCGCCAGCGTAGCCCGCTTCTGCAGCGTCAGATCGAACGTGAGGCCCGTCGATGAAGCGGTCACATCGCGCTCCGACGGCTCGAACCCGAACATCGAAATTGTGAACTTGCAGGGCGTCGACGGCAGCCCGCCCAAATCGAAACGCCCCGCATCGTCTGTTACCGTGGTGATCTTATCGGTCCCGCAGATCGCCGTGACCGTAGCGCCGGGGATGGCCTGTCCCCCGGACCGCACGACACCACTTTGTGTTTGCGTGCCGGCGAAAAGAAATCCCGCGACGATTATCAATAACCCCGTTGTGCGAATCATTGCCGAATCCTCTTCACCCCTAATCCGTTTCCCGATTCGCACAACACAGCCAGCCCGTATCCGGCTCCGTCGGCGAATCAGCTTTCACCAACTATATGACGATCGCCCCCCGGAGGTTCCCGGATTTACCGAGCTTTACTCAATAAAGCTATTGCTTCTTCGCGGTGAACATCGCGGGCGTGCCGCGGCCGGTGTCGCGCGTGAAGTCGATATGATCGTCGCTCACTTTGCCGGTGTACGTGATCTTTCGCGCCGGTCCGCCATCCCGTCCCGGAAACTCCTGGACAAACGTGATGGTATCGCCGTCGACTTTTCCTTCCTTGATATCCGCGGGCCCGCGGCCGGCGTCGATGCTGCCGGTTACGGCGCCGCCTTCGACCTTGAGAACGAATGTGGTGGAGGTTGTGCCGTTACGACCGGGAACATCGGCTTTCCATGTACCGGTGGCATCGGCGGCCAGAGCTACGAACGCAGTTGTTACCAGGGCCAACGTGGCCAAAAGAGTAGTTTTCATGGACTGAAGGGTGAGACGCGCAATCCTTGGGTTACCGCCTCACCCCTCGCCAACACTCTGTTTTACAAACCTTTACCGCTGTGGGAGATACAGGAAAACTAAAGACCTTTATTTGCAAGGAACAAAATCAAATCGTTTACCCGGCACGAATAGCCCCATTCGTTGTCGTACCATGCGACCACCTTCACCAGATCCCCGTCAATGACCTTCGTCAGCGCGGCATCCACAATCGAACTGTTCGAATTGTGCAGCAGGTCGGTCGATACCACCGGGTCCTCGGTGTACGCAAGAATGCCTTTGAGTTCGCCTTCGGCAGCGCACTTCAGCGCGGCGTTGACTTCCTTATCCGAAGTCTTTTTCTGCGTCATCGCGACGAGGTCGACAACCGAAACATCCGGCGTCGGCACGCGCATGGCGTAGCCGTCGAGCTTACCTTTCAGTTCCGGCATCACAAGCCCGATCGCCTTGGCGGCGCCGGTTGTGGTGGGAATCATGTTCAGCGCGGCGGCGCGGGCGCGGCGCAGATCCTTATGCGGAAAATCCAGAACGTTCTGATCGTTGGTGTAGCTGTGGATCGTGGTCATCGACCCTTTGACAATGCCGAACTTCTCGTGCACCACCTTCACAGCCGGAGCGAGACAGTTGGTGGTGCAGGATGCGTTCGAAACGATGTGATGTTTCGCCGGATCGTAGGCGCCGTCGTTGACGCCCAAAACGATGGTCACGTCTTCGTTCTTCGCCGGCGCGGAGATGATGACCTTTTTGACCGTTCCCTTCAGATGTTTTGCGGCATCCTTCGCGTCGGTAAATTTGCCCGTCGATTCGACGACGATCTGCGCTCCCAGCGAACTCCAGTCCAGCTCGGCCGGATCCTTTACGGCGAAAACCCTGATCCACCGCGAACCGACGACAATCCCGTCGCCCTCGACCTTCACGTCTTCGGCCAGCGGCCCAAGAACGGAATCGTACCTGGTGAGATGGGCGAGCGTTTTCGTATCGGTGAGATCGTTCACCGCTACGAATTCGATCTCGGGGTTGTGCAGCGCCGCGCGCACCACGTTGCGGCCAATCCGGCCGAAGCCGTTGATGCCTACTTTTACGGACATGCTGGGGTGGTTTTCTCCTTCAGGAAAGCTCTTACAGGGGTTACGACTTCAGGATAGCAAGGGGGCGTTCGATTACGACTCGAACCCGCATCGGGCGGGTTACGGCCCTCAGTACCGGTACCGCTTTCGGCGCGGTTCGACGGAACGCGTTGACCGGGCGTGGTTCCTTCGTTATATCTCGTAAATATCGTATCCAAAGCTCGTGTTCGGTCGCTCGTATCCAGTCGGAGAAAAAATAACGTGTCGAGAAACGAGAGGAGCAACTTCACCCTGGCCGCATTGGCGGCGACGGCAATGCTGACAGCGGGGCCGATGTTCGGCGGCTCGGTGAGTTTTACAGACGACTTCAACCCGCCCTCGGATTTGTGGAGCAACTCGACTGGCGATTGGTCGGCGAGCGGGGGAGATTATGCCGCGACTGTGCCGGACAACAATCCATTTGCGCTGACGGACCTGCCGTTCGATATGACCGACTACACGCTCAATGTGACCGTGAACGGCGAGGGAGATTCCGGCATCATGCTGCGCACCAATGCCGCGAATACCCAATACGTCCTGCTGGTTCTGGGAGGCGACGGCTACGGGCAGGGAACCCGCGGCGGCAACGCGGGAAGCACGATTTACTACACCGACAGCAGCGATCCCATAGGCGTTTTCGGGGCGGTCGACAACGTGTTTACCCCCGGGGACACGTATACCATCGAGGTGACGGCGTCCGGAGACACGTTTGACGTTTACGTCGATGGCGCTTCGACGCCGGTGCTGAGTTTTACGGACTCGGTGGTGGGGTCGAGCGGTCTGGTCGGACTGTATGACGATCAACCGAACGTGACGACCGGCAGCGGGTCCGGCACGCCGACGTCGTACAGTGACTTCAGTTTGACCGGTTCGGCGGTCCCCGAGCCAACGACAGGCCTGCTGATCGGCGCCGGGCTCATCGTCGTGGGGTTAATTCGCCGGCGTAAGCCTTGAGGCGTTAGTGTTCCTGAGATCAGGTTGATGGTCCACGCCCGCCCGGGTTCATCTCTCGGGTGAACCAAGGTCGGATTGGCAATCTAATGCCACGTAGATTTTCCAGCCTGTTGTGGGGCCGCGCGGTCCTGGAGTCATGCAAACCCGAGGGTTAGGATCGGTCTCGGGCCGGGCAGAAGCCCGGCCGCAGGCCCGAAGCCCTGACCCCACAAAAAACTGTGTCGCTTTCTCACATCCCCTGGATGAACTCCCCTGCTTCCACCAACTCCGCATCCGAAACCTCATGCGCGCGTCCGGCATAAATCCGCACCGTGACGTCCGCTCCAAAACCCTCCAGCGCGGCGGCCGTCTCGTACACCCGCGATTCCGGAATCCACTCATCCACGTTGCTGCCGGTAAGCAGAACGCGCGTACCCGCGAGCATCCCCGCCGTCCCCGCCCACACGGTTCCCGGCGGACCGAACAAACCGCCCGTCAGAATTACCATGGTCGAGCACCGTCCCGGATGCCGCAGCGCATACTCCGCGGTGAGACACGCGCCCTGCGAAAAACCGACCATCACCATGTGCTTCGGATCGATCCGCCCGGCCTCGCCGGCCCGGTCGACCGCATGATCGAGGCTCTTGATCGCGTGTGTCAGGAAGGGTTCGTTTGCTTGAAGGGGATCCATGAAAAGACCCGGGTACCAGGTCCGGTCATGGCCGGCGGAAGGCGCGATCCAACGAATGTTGTCCACCGCCATCCGCGAGGCAAGATAAATCATTTCCTGGGGGGTGCGATACCGGCCATGGATCAGGACGCCTCCCAGTTTCGCGGCCCCCTGCGGCCGGCCCGCTTCGAGAAAACGGACCGGCCGGAAAGGGCCGTGATGGCCTGCCGTCAATTCCTGGGAGCGTCGCCACCCACGAATGTGGCTTCGGTGCGGCGCGAGAGCGGAACCTTCTCTTCCACTTTCACCGGCCCGTTCGATTCCGGAACCGTGATCGGCTCCAGCATCGCCATGATTTCCTCGCGGCGGGCTTCGAACCACGGCGGCAGCAGCATGTGCGTGCCCAGTTCAGTATAAGGCTCGTCCCGCGTGAAGGCGCCTTCGGCGGTGGCTGCGCACTCGGTCAGAATGCCCGCTGGGCTGCGGCAGTAAATCGAGTGAAAGTAATTCCGATCCTTGATTTCGGAGCAATCCGTATAACCCAGCTCTTCATAGATGCCCTTCTGTTCGGCCAGTTCCTCGTCCGACCCCACTTCAAGCGCCATATGATGGCCCGTGCCTGCGCCGAAGCCCCAGCTGCCCTGCGCCTTTTCGGGCTCGTGCAGCAGGATGACGGTTCTCGCCGCGCCGCCGTTGCCGATCTCGAAACGATGCGCGTTTCCGTCCTGCCCGGTCTTGCGCATGCCCAGCGCCTCGGTGTAGAAGCGCTCCTGCTCTGAAACTTCGCGCACCGAAAGCACCGGCCCGTAGAAGCCGCGCACGTAAACGTCCTTGCCGATCTGATCTGTCGTCCAACCCTTGCGCCGGTCGTTCGGGTCCTCGACCACTTCCAGTTCCAGACCGGAAGGATGCGAGAAGCGCACATGGGCGTGGCCGAAGCGCTCTTTCTTGCCGCTGTTCGGAACCTTGTGCCGGTTGAGATGTTCGACCCAGAACGGGATGGATCCCTTCGGCACCGTGTAGGCTGTTGCCTGAATCTGACCCGAGCCTTTGCGGCCCGCGACGCGCTTATAGGGAAACGTCGTCATCACCGAGCCCGGCTCGGCGTTGGCATTCGCATAATACAGATGATAGTGCGCATAACGGCCGTCAAACAGCACCGTCTGTTTAATCAGCCG
>JASHSD010000454.1 GCA_030036985.1 Bryobacteraceae bacterium | reverse complement strand
AAGCTCGAATCCGGCATGGCCATCACCATCGAACCTGGAATTTACATCGAAGGATGGGGCGGCATCCGCATCGAGGACACCGTGCTGGTGACGCCAAACGGCTGCGAAGTTCTCACTCCAACCCCGAAAGAACTCCGCGAAATGTAATGGACACGCGGCTTCAGCTTCAGCCGCGTCTCTTACAGCGAATCCGGAACAGCTCCAAACGGATTGAAGTTTGCGGGATCGGGCAGCAGCGGCCGCGCGATCGGTTTCCCCTGCAGACGCGCATAGATCGCGCGCGAGAAGAAATCCGTTGCCGGGTCGTTGTTCACGATTCCCGCCCAGACCGGCAGCGCGGCCTGGCGCTTGCCGTCCAGCACCAGCGCGTAGCCGAGCGCCATCGGCCGCAATGCCGCCGTGTTGGGCGGAATCAGGTGCTCCGCGCGGGATTCCCACTCTTCGGCCGGCGCCGAGGGAAAAGCGGCGAAACGCGCGATCAACATCGACGCTTCCGTAAGCTTCGGGCCGATCGACGCGGAGTCCTTCGCCGCCTGCTCGCGTTGATGCCCGATCAGATCCCAGATCGTGATCTGCGTCCACCCATTGGCGCGCAGCGCGGGCGAGGGCGTTTGGGCGATGGCAGCGCGCAGCGAATCGAAGGCCTGGCTCTTGCGGCCCGTGCGATAGAGCCAGTCCGCGGTTATCAGGGCAATCAAAGGGTCATGCAGCTTCTCGCGCTCGGCCTGGAACTGCGCGTATAGCTTGTCGGCGGCGGGTGTGTCGCCGGCTTTGAACTTCGCCCATGCTGCCTTGTAAAGATCGCCGTAGCGTTCGAAATCGGGCTGGAGATTGTGCGCCCGCATGTAGCTGTTCGCGGCGTCCTGGAATTTGCCGAAGGAATAATTGAGATCGCCGATCGAATCGAGAGGATTGGCGTCCTTCGGCCGCAGGCGCGCATATGCATCGAGCGCCGCCAGCGCGTCCTTATAATCGCCTGCGTACGACAACGCGTAGCCCAGGCTGTTCAAAATGGCCGGATCCTGCGGAAACAGGGCAGCCAGTTTCTTCCAATCCGCCGCGGCCGCCTCGAACTCGCCGACCGCCATCTCCGCGTCTGTCAGATTGCGCAGCAGCTGTGTATCGCTCGGGGTCAGCGCCACGACTTTACGCAGCGCTTCGATCCTGGCTCGCCGGTCCGGCTGCAGATTGGCCGATTCGAGGTTCAGCCTGGCCAGCGAAAGCGCGTCGAGCTTCCCGCGGCGGGCGCGATCCACGGCCTCTTCGGCGGCGGCGCGATCGCCCCGCGCCGAATCCAGACTCGCGAGCGCCACCCAGGCTTCGCCGAAGTTCGGATCGATGCGAGTCGCCTGCTCCAGGTCCTCAACGCCTGTGCCGATGGGCGATTCGAGAGCTTCGGCGTACAGCCGCAGCGCGTCCTCATTACCGGTGACCGGAGGTTTCGCGTTGGGAGAGAACTGCTTCGCGAGCGCTTCAATCGCGGCGATGGGAGATGAACCAGTCGCGCTCACGATTCGCAGCGATTTGCCGGTGGCGAGGTCCCGTTCCGTAGCTGCGATCCGGATTTCGTTATCCGGGCGTTCGATGTAACCGGCGATCACGCGCGTCGCGCCCGCAACCAATGCCCGCTGATGCTCGCCCGATACGCCGGGCACGGCTGTTGGTTGCGGCCCCAACGCGGCGGCTGCTCTGGACAGGGCGGCGGCGGGAAGCACCGCACCGTTCATCGCGCCCGCCAGCGAAAACGAGAGCGATTCGCTCGCGGCCCGGCTCATCCAATCGAGCGTGGGATCTCCCGAGAGATTCTCGAAGCGCACGATGGCGTATCGCGGCGGAGGTCCTGTGGCTTTGGTCCGGCAGGCGCTTGCGAAAATGGCGCAGACGGCGCAGACCAAAAGGCCCGCGCCGAATACCGGCAATGTCTGAAGCCGAAACGCCATGCCACAGTTTAGCGCCGGGTGCGACAACGTATTGTTTCTACTGAGCCGATTGTCTTTACTGAGCCGCGCGCGCAAGCAAGCGGTAGTTTTCGACTTCCGCCACGGACTGATAGCGGTATCGGCCAAGGGTATAAAGCAAGGATATAAAGCAACTATGGACACCCTCTTCGACTTCGAAGAAAAGCCCGCCTTCGATCGCGACGCGCTGCGCACCCGGCTGAGCGCTCTTGCCGCGCGCACCATTTTCATCGGCGGGAGCTCGTGGAAATACGAAGGTTGGCTCGGCCAAATTTACTCGCCCGCGCGCTACCGGGTGCGCGGCCGGTTTTCGAAGAAGCTGTTCGACGAAACCTGCCTGAGCGAATACGCAACCGTATTTCCGGCGGTGTGCGGCGATTTTTCGTTCTATCAGTTCCCGAGCGAGAGCTTCTGGGCGAAGCTCTTCCGGCAGACCCCGGAAACGTTCCGGTGGGCATTCAAGGTTCCGGAACAAATCACAGTTTCCGATTGGCCGCTGCATCCGCGCTACGGCGCGCTGGCGGGTTTGGAGAATCCGACGTTTATGGATGCGCCGCTCTTGCATGACTCGTTTCTGCGCGCGCTGGAGCCATACCGGCAGCGGGTGGGCGTGCTGATCTTCGAATTCGGGACGCTGCGCGAGCGCAGCTTCGA
>JASHSD010000453.1 GCA_030036985.1 Bryobacteraceae bacterium | reverse complement strand
TACCGGGCGCTGCTCGCGGATGTGATGAAGATCTTCGATCCGGAACTCGCGCCGGGCGTTACCCTGCAGACCCGCCTCGAAGCTGCCGAAGCCTTGGGATCTGCGTGCGATCCGCGGCTGCGCACACCCGCAGACCCGGAGTACTGGGTTCCAGTCGCCGGCAATAACAGCGTTCCGGCCTTCCACATCGGCCGCTTCCCGGTAACCGTCCACGAGTACGGCATTTATCTGGCGAACGAAACAGCCGCGGCCAGACGCACGGATTGGGGAGACCAGGAGAAGTACCCCAGCCGGCCAGTGACCAAGGTTTCCTGGCACGAGGCGATGGCCTACTGCGCATGGGCAAGCGGCCGGAATTGGAACGTGACCCTGCCGACGGAGCAACAATGGGAATTCGCCGCGCGCGGCGCGGAAGGACGCGAATACCCGTGGGGAAATGACGAGCCAACCCCGAACCGCGCAAATTATAGCGAGACCGGGATTCGCCGCGCGCCGACGCCGGTTGGCCTTTTCCCGGCGGGAAACACTCCGGACGGGATATCGGACATGGCGGGGAACGTTTGGGAGTGGACGCGCAGCGTATATGGAAAAGATCAGGACGCAAAAGTCATCCGGGGCGGCTCCTTCGACAACCTTGCGTGGAACCTCCGGGCGGCCTACAGTTACTTCCTCGGGGCCGGCAACCGCTATAACCTCTTCGGCTTTCGTTGTGTCCGGGAATGACTTTCCTTGATTCTTTTTTCTTTTTCCTTTTCCTCGGCGAAGCCGAGGGGGAAAATTTTTGGCGCTATCGTGCCCCCGGCGCGGCCGTGCCGGCCCGCGTGACAAATTGAATAACGAAGATCAAAATGAACTCAGCCCGACATACCGACCCCATAGCGGTGTCGAAAACCTACGATTTTCACCCTCTGGCTTTTGCCCAAGGTCGAAAACTTCCCACGCGCCCACCGCTTTACGGTCGGTGAACGTCTCACCTGCCAAACCCTCGATCTGCTCACCACTCTGGTGGAAGCGGCATATGCGAGGGACAAGCTTAAACTTCTCGACCTCGCCATCCGACGTATCAACGGGATTCGCTACCTTCTGCGCCTGGCCAAAGACCTCAAGCTTTTCAGCGCCGAGTCTTGGGCGTTCAGCGCCGAGAGGCTCGACGAAATCGGCCGCATGGCCGGAGGCTGGAAGAAATCCATCGCATGAAGCGCGTCGGCAACCTGTGGCCGCAAATCGTCAGTTTTGCCAACCTCGCCGCTGCCGCGAAGGCTGCCGCGGCCGGCAAGCGCGGCCGTCCCGACGTCGCCGCCTTCAACCTGAACCTCGAATGGGAGATCCTTGCTCTGCGCCGCGAGCTTGAGTCCGGCGCTTACGTTCCCGGCCCGTACCGCAAGTTCCGGATTCGGGACCCCAAACCCCGTGAAATATCCGCCGCGCCTTTTCGAGACCGCGTCGTTCATCATGCGCTTACGCGCGTTATCGAGCCGATCTTCGAAAATCGTTTTTCTCCCCATTCGTATGCCTGCCGCAAAGGGCTCGGCACTCACGCCGCACTCCGCCGGGCGGCCAAAGGCGCACGCGGCTGTTCATTCGCTCTCAAATGCGATATCCGCAAATATTTCGCCTCCATCGATCACACGATCCTTCTCGACCAGCTTTCGCGGACGATCAAGTGCCGCCCGACTCTCGATCTCGCAGCCCGCATCGTTTCCGGTTTCCGGCCGGCTGCCGATCCTCCCGCGCGATATTTCCCCGGCGACAACCTCTTCACGCCCTTCGAGCGTCTGCGCGGGCTGCCGCTCGGCAACCAGACGTCGCAGTTTTTCGCCAACCTTTACCTGAACGGCCTCGACCACCTCGTCGGCGAAAAGCTCCGCCCCGAAGTCTACGTCCGTTATGTCGATGACTTCGTTCTGTTCGGCCAAGACAAATCGCGCCTCAGGGAGATGCAGTCTCCGATCGGCCAGACTCTCGAATCGCTCCGCCTGGAACTTCACCCCGGCAAATCCCGCATCTATCGGACTGCGGACGGCGTCACCTTCCTCGGATGGCGCATCTTCCCGGACCGCCTGCGCCTGGTTCGCCCGAACATCGCCGGCTTCCGCCGCCGAATGCGCGCTTTGCAGCGGGATTACGCGGCCGGATCGATCTCATGGGATGATGTGAGCGTCAGGGTTCAATCCTGGCTCGGACACGTGTCGCACGGCGATACCTGGGTATTGCGCGAGCGGCTCCTCTCCGAGTTCGCATTTGGACCAGGCGGATGGCCAGAACGTCCGGGGCGGCTCCTTCGGCTTCAGTGCGAGGAACCTCCGGGCGGCCGGCCGTAACAACAACGGGGCCGGCAACCGCAACAACAACATCGGCTTTCGTTGTGTCCGGGATGTGGAACGAGGGGGCTTTTGAGTCCGTTCGAGGGCGGGAGCCGAAACGGCCAGGGCCGTTGCGGGTGTGCTTTTCCACTTCCGGGTCATCCGCCTGATGCACAGTTGAACAGGCCGGGCATCGAACATAAACCGGGGCTTTCGCCGCGCGGTAGTCATCGCGACGAAGCGGGACGAAAGCCTCTATCGAAAAAATTCCCCCCTCGGCTTCGCCGAGGGAAAGAAAAAAGAATCAAGGAAAGTCATTCGCGGACACAACGAAAGCCGACGACGCCGTCGCGGTCGCCAGCCCAGCCGTTGTCACGGCCGGCCGCCCGGAGGTCCCTCGCACTGAAGCCGAAGGAGCCGCCCCGGACGACTTTTACGTCCTGCTCTTTTTCATAGACGCTGCGCGTCCACTCCCAAACGTTCCCCGCCATGTCCACAATGCCACTCGGCGTCGTGCCCAGCGGAAACAGGCCCACCGGAGCCGGACGGCCGAGTTTCGTCCGGTCGAAATTGGCATGCATCGAAGTGGGCGTGTCCGATCCCCACGGATATCTCCACCCATCCTTTCCGCGCGCCGCGAACTCCCACTGTTCTTCGCTGGGCAGCCCGATCTTGCGGCCGCGCCCTGCCCAGAGGCAGTAATCCACCGCCTCATTCCAGGAAACGCCTGTGACAGGCCAGTTCGGATGTTCTTTTTGTTCATCCCAACCGTCCGGTTCGGCCGCACCGCTTTGGTCCTCCAGGTACCGCGCGTATTCCCAGACCGTGACCGGGAACCTGCCGATGTCGAATGGCTTTTCAAATGTGACCCGACGTGGCGTCTCACCCGGAACCGCTTCCTCGTCGAAGGTCTTCTTCTCTTGCGGGTTGTCCTTCTGCGCCCCCATTGTGAAGGCGCCCGCCGGCACAGGCGCCCA
>JASHSD010000033.1 GCA_030036985.1 Bryobacteraceae bacterium | reverse complement strand
CTGAGGGAGCGGTGCGCAGGCTGATTCTGAATCACCGGAATGAGGTGGGCTGGGCGCGGCGCGGAAGCACCCGATGGACTTCTCCTGACTCCCGGCGACCGCTCCCTCGGTCGCAGCTCAGCACGGATCCATTTCAAGGTTCCACTTTTCGTCGTACAACCATCACCGTCCGAATGCCCACGCCATGCGGGAACTCTTCGCGCCAGAATGCGCCGCCGTGCGACCCGGCTCGCTCCGTCATAACGACGTCCGCGTCCGCATCGCGCAACGCGTCCGCCCACCTCCTTGCGTTTTCAAGAAAGAAAGGCTCCTGTGTGCCGGCAACGAGGTACGCGCGCGGAAGCGGACGCGGCATCGCGTCAGGCGGCTTGTAACCGCCGCCAGGCGAGGCGCAGAAGATGGCGCCGTAAACATCCGGATGCCGAAGCCCGATAGCGAGCGCCAGTTCTCCGCCCGCCGAGACGCCGAACACCGCGGAACGCTCAGCGGGCAGCGCCACGCCAAACCGCGACTCCGTCCATCGGCGAACGTCCTCGACGAAGAACTTCTCATGCGCCGCGAACCGCTCCGGCTCAAAGCCCGGCGAGTGCTCATGGAGCCGAGCGTCTCATCGGCCGGTCCATGTATACCGACGATCATTGTTGACGGCGCCTTGATTGACAGTATCTTGGCCTTCTCGATCAACCGGCCCCATTTCGAGATCCTCTGGCCGTCGCCGGCGAAGACGATTGCCTCTGGCGGGCTCGGTGGAACGTACACCGTGACCTGCCGTCCACCGTCGTACTCGAACGTCCCGGTGACAAACTCTCCCGAGACTATGCCGGTGGGCTTGGCGGGCGCTCCGTCGGACTCAGGCATGTTCGATATATCGATTATCGATCACCCGAGATGATCTGTACCGGGCGTGTGGGGGAAAGAGCGGAGATACCATTAATTCGGAATGGCATTGCGGCGTTTGCAGAAGGCGGAACGGAATCGGATTTTGGCGATTGCGCGGCGTCACGGTGTGACGAGCGTCAAGGTCTTCGGTTCGTTCGCGCGCGATGAGGTTCGCCCGGACAGCGACCTCGACCTTCTGATCGAGGCCGGTCCCCACACCACGCCATTTTTCCCCGGCGGGCTGATTGCCGATCTTGAAGAGGCGCTCGGGCGAAGAGTCGACGTGGTCGAAGAGCAAGGAATACACCGCCTGCTCTGGGAACGCATTCAGTCGGAGGCAGTACCCCTTTGACTGACGCGCCGCCGGGCGATCCAGGCCAAGCTTCACCTCGCCCTGACGATCGCGATGCGTTTTACCTGACGCACATGCTTGAGTGCATCGCGGACATCGAGAGCTACTGCGCGGCAGCCAACATCGAGACCGATGAGCGCACGCTGGATGCCGGACCTTCCGGCTCTGACAGATATCCACAACTACTACGTGCTCAACACGCACATCACGTTCGATGTTCAGCCCTTCAGCTCGGAACAGCGACTATCCTGGTTCAAAGATCGTTCGGACGGCGGGCGATATCGGATCGTAGTAGCGGAAGGCTGCGACGCTGTTCTGCTGGGGTATGCCGCTACCGGACGATTCCGAGCGAAGGACGCCTACGACACCACCGTTGAAATATCGGTGGCATGCCGACCGGAAGCCGCGGGCCGCGGCTTGGGCACAGCGCTGTACACCGCGCTGTTTGAATTGATCGCGGGTCAGGACGTCCACCGAATCGTCGTCGGCATCGCCCAACCGAACCCCGCTTCCAACGCGCTTCACCGAAAGTTCGGCTTCACCGCCATTGGGACCTTCAGCGAAGTCGGCCGGAAGTTCGGGAGATATTGGGACGTGATGTGGATGGAACGACCCTATAGGCTCGCTGTTCCGATGCGCTGACACCGTCCATTCGCTACCATCGATCCATGTGCATACGTTGCTGGAGGATGTTCGCGGCGGGACTGCTCGCCGCACGTTTGCTGTCTGCGCAAACGCCGAAACCGGAGCCGGATACCATCGAGCTGACGGACGGCGAAAAGCTGATCGGACAACTGGAACAATCGAACGGATCGTCGGTGAAATTCAAGAGCGACATTCTGGGCGAACTCACCATCGACTGGAGCAAGATCAAAGAGCTGCACACTTCGCGCAAGTTCGCGGTGCTGCCGAAGAACATCGATCTGAAAAAGAACGCGAACGTCTCGAGTATCCCGCAGGGAACCATCGCGGAGACCGATCAGAAGATTACGGTGACGCCGCCTCCCGGCCCGGCGGAAACCGTTCCGGTAGCGGACGCGAACCAACTCATCGAGGACACCGCCTTCCTCAACGCGGTCCATCACAACCCGAACTTCTTTTCCGACTGGGGCGGGTCAGTCACCGCCGGGGCATCGCTGGTTGAAGCCACGCAGGAAAGCCGCACCTTCACGGGCGCGATCACTTTGCTGCGCATTGTTCCGGATGAGGACTGGCTGCGCCGGAGGAACCGCACCCAGGTCGACTTCAGCTTTTCTTACGGCACGCTGGAACAGCCCGCGACGCCTGTGCAGTCGGCTGAATCGGTGCGCACGGACATCTACCACGGCGACATTCAGCGCGACGAATATCTCTCGAATACCTTCTTCGTTTTCGGCCAGGCGTCGTTCGATCATAACTTTGCCCAAGGACTGAATCTGCAGCAGACCTATGCGGGCGGCCTCGGCTGGAGCGTGATCAAACGGGCCAACGAAACGCTGGACGTCAAGGTGGGCGGGACCTACGTCCGGCAGGAGTTCGTGACCGCGTCGGCGGATCAGAATCTCGGTGGGTCCACCTTCGAGGAGGATTTCACGCGGGGGTTCAAACGCGGCATCAAGTTCACCGAGCAGCTCATCATCGCGCCCGCCTGGACCAACACGAACGCGCTCACCGCCATGGGCAGCGCGAACCTCACGATCCCCGTGTACAAAAGAATGAACTTCAACCTGGGGACCATCGACAATTACCTGCACGACCCGCCGCCGTTCTTCAAGAAGAACTCCTTTGAGATGACGATGGGGCTGAATTACACGCTGCGCTGACGCAGTTATTCCGAGCCGCGCGCGCAAGCAAGCGATCTTCCGACTGTTACACGAACGCGATCGCGCGGCCCGCCACCGCCACGCCGTACCAGCAAAACAGCGAAAGCACCGCGACCACCTTCAGCATCGCCGGATGGACCCGCGATTCGGGCCGCGTAATCCGCAGCTGCACCAGGAAGTAAACAATCAACCCGGCAAGCAGCAGCCACATTTTCCAGGGGAAGGCCGCGTTGCCGTAGCACTTCATGGCTTCGGAAAGAAACAAGAGGAAGCCGCTGATGATGGTCACGATCGCGCCTCCGATGGTCCATGGCGCAAGCTGTGTAGCCACTTGGGCGACCGTCTGGCGCCGCATGCCGATGCCGAGCATCCGCAGGTCGGTGATGGTGAGCGTGCCCAGCAGCAGCGTCAGTCCGAACAGATGGAACACTTCAACCACCGGAAAAATGTACGTCGAGTCCCGGATAATGTTGCTGATCGCCGTGCTGTCGAACCATTGAAAAAGAGGAAGAAGATTCATCGGTATCCTTTACTTCAGGTTGTAGGCGGTCCACCGGCCCAGGAAGATCACAATCATCCAGAAGATCAGGCCGAACCAGCCGGCGAACCGCGCGCGCGCAGGAATGGCCGTCGATCTGTTCCACTTGTCGACGCTCCTGTATACGGTCTGGTGGAAGTAGATTGCATTGACTCCGAGCAGAACGATGCAGACCATCTTGTAGCGGAAAGAATAACTGGGATAGAGCCGCTCGGCTTCCGACCAGAACAGAAAGACCCCGCTGATGAAGGCAAGCAGGAATCCGGCGATCGTCCAGGGCTGCGTCTGCTCGATGACATCCGTAACGGGCTCGTTACGCAGGGTTGCGCCGATCAGACGCAGATCGACGAGGGTAATGGTTCCGACCGAAAGGGCCAGGCTGAGAACGTGGACCGCCTCGATCGCCGGCCAGACGTAAGTCGACTGGCGAAGTTGTGTGCCGATCGACGAGTCGGAGATCGCCTGGCAGATGCTCTGAATGTCCATAAATAAAGCGTTGTGAAGACACCTATCGTAGTAAAGGCGCCGGCGGTCAGTCAAATGTTTCAACGAAGCGCGTGATATATACTCGGAACTTGCGTCCGCTTCCCCCGCGCAGGCCGGCCGCATCTTCAAACTACGAGCTATTATGAAACCGACAGTCGTTCGCAACATCTGCCGCCCCGACCCGGCGGCAATCAAGCTTCTGGGCGAGCTGGGTACAGCCACCGTGCATGAGGCGCAGGGCCGCACGGGCCTGATGCGTCCCTATATGCGGCCGATTTATCCGGCCGCGAAAATGGCCGGCCCGGCCATCACCGTTTTGTCCACGCCCGGAGACAACCTGATGATCCACGCGGCGGTCGAGCTTTGCCGCGCCGGCGACGTCCTGGTTGTCACCACTACATCGGAATCGACGGATGGAATGTTCGGTGAGTTGCTGGGAACTTCATTGCGCGCGCGCGGCGTGGCCGGCCTGATCATCGAAGCCGGATGCCGCGACGTCGCCGATCTGACTGCGATGGAATTTCCGGTCTGGTCGCGCGCGGTTTCGGCGCAGGGCACTGTCAAAGCGACGCCGGGCTGGGTGAACGTGAATGTCTCCTGCGCGGGCGCGCTCGTGCGGCCGGGCGACGTGATTGTCGCCGATGTCGACGGCGTGGTTGTGGTGCCGCGGGAGAACGCGGCCGAAGTTGCGCGGTTGAGCGACGAGCGCCGAATCAAAGAAGAAAAAAACCGCGTGCGGCTGCGCGCGGGCGAGTTGGGACTGGATATGTATGGGCTGCGCGCCAGGCTGAAAGATCTCGGCGTGGAATACGTGGACGAAGGATAATAAAACATATGGGACAGATCGTAGCGGCTTTTGCCACAGTGCACGCGCCGCAGTTATTCACGCGGCCTCCAAGCGAAGACCCCGCGCAGCTGGACGCCGATATCGCCGCCATGCGCGAGTTGGGCAGGAGTCTTGACGAGACGAAGCCGGACGCGATTATTGTGATCGGCAGCGATCACCTCGAGACGTTTTTTCTCTCGTCCGTGCCGACCTTCGCCGTGATGTCGGGCGAAGTTTCGCACGCCGTTTTCGCGGGCCGGGATTACAAGCTGCCGATTCATCAGGGACTCGCCGAAGACCTTCTCGAAGGGCTGATGCGGGCCAACTTCGATATGTCCTATTCGCAGGACGCGGAGCTGGGGCACGCGTTCGCCGCCGTCTACGAGTGGGTGATCGAAGGGCGCAAGATCCCGGTAGTGCCGATTTTCGTGAATGTTTATCTGCCGCCTCTGGCGAGCGCGCGCCGCTGCGAAGCTTTGGGTAGGGAAATCAAAAAGATCATCGAGAAGCGGCCTGAGCGCGTGGCCATCGTGGCCAGCGGCGGCATGTCGCATTATCCGGGCACGTGGAAGTACTCGCAGCCGAATTTCGATTTCGATCACTGGGCCATCGCGAAGATGGAAAAGGGCGAACACGACGCGCTGCTCGATTTATCGGTCGAGCAACTGGACGAGGTCGGCAACACGGAGATGCTGCCGTGGATGATTCTGTTCGGCGCGATCGGGAACATTCCCGGCGAGCTTCTCAGTTACCAGCCAACATGGCACCACGGACACGCGGTGATGCGCTTCCTGCCTTACTCCGGTAAGATCGGACCTTCGAAGGAAGGTCAGATGGCGCCGAAGACGATTCAGTTCAAGAACTCGGGCTCTTATGAGTTTTATAAGCACCCCGCCGCGTCTTCCTACAAACTCAACAAGCTTATTTACGACCTTCGGCATAAGCAGGATCTGCGCTACCGTTTCCTCAACAGCACGAAGGACGTGACCGACGAATACGGTCTGCCGCCGGCCGAAGCCAAGGCCATGGACACCCTCAAAGATGAGAGCATCGACGCGCTGCGTTCGCTGAAGGACCATCCTCTGGTGGAAGTCGGCGCGCATCCGCTGGGGATGCTGATGTGTCTGGTCGTGGTGCAGGCGGAGGCCAGAAGACTGCGGGCCGCGCAGACGCAGTAACTTTGCGCGAGAGCCTCGAACGGCTGATCGACGCGGCGGCTTATCGCGCCGCGGTCGACCGGATTTTTTCGGAAGAGTTGCCCCTCCCGGCAACGTGCAGGAAGTACTTCGCCGACGTTCTGGTCGCGTCGGCGCGACTGTATCTCAATTGCCCGCCGCTGCGAGACGAAATCTCCAGGGCGAAAACGCCGCCACGCAAAGCGAAGGGGCCGGACCACATCGAAAGCGACTCTGCGCGGGAGTACGCCCATCGAAAGCTCTATCGGGAGAGGCTTGAATCGTTGCACTGCCTGCGTTGGTTTAAGCCTGAGACGAATGCTTTCGCCGATGCAATTGATCCCGCCGAAGGTCCGCAGCCGTTCCGTGATCGCAGGCACGCGACCGGAACGCCACGATCCTGAATGGCGACCTGCCTGCTCCCGCTAACCGAAGTTGGTCACGAATGGGGTTAAAATTTGGCTAACCCTTTCAGAATCAGTTCAGGCGATCGCCGAGTCTGCACTACATTCGCGATTGAACTGGAAGTGTTTAGGCAGGGTGATGCCGAGTTGGTGGAGGAGAGATTTCTGTTCCGGCGTCGGCTCGGTGATCCGGCGCAGACGGATCTCACGACCATCGGTGGT
>JASHSD010000452.1 GCA_030036985.1 Bryobacteraceae bacterium | reverse complement strand
TGTGGCGCCCAAAAACGCGACTGAAGTCGCGTGTCCAGTTATTTCCTGGACACTACACTACCGCCCGAAGCACCGCTTCTGAGGAATACCCGCAAAACGGGTCGCGTCCGCGCCGCACGAATAACGAGTTCCCCCGCTGTATTGCGGCGCGGGACAGCACCCTTTGCGCTCCCCCGCGGTCGCGGCTCGGAATGGGTTGTCCGCTGGCGCGGGAATCTTCGTCGGTGCCGATGTCCCTGCGGCATTTCCGAGCCGGGGCGCCATCTGCGCCCGTGAGAGAGCAATTTTTGCGGGGACTGTTATGAGGCTCGCCGCAGCGGCCACAATTTGAAGAACTCGGCGTGGAAGATCAGCATCGGGAAGGTGACTCCGAGCAGCGCCGAAGCGATCCAAAGCTCGAAATCATAGCTCGGCGGACCCGGTCTGAGCGTCCCTGTCACTCTGCCGGAAAGAGCGCCATATAACTCGAAAAGCAGCGTCCCCACCACTACGACCGCCGCCATATTCAACACGCCCTTGAGCGGCTGGGCAATCCTGCCAAACAGAGACCCCTGCAGCATATTCAGCACGATAATGGTTCCGAAGATGAAGACCACGGGCACCCTCACCATGAAAGAGACCACGTCCATTTTCAGCGCCTTCACGCCGATGTAATACGCCAAATAGCCCAGCGCCAGACAAATCGCGCTCCAGACGATCCCCAGCGCCGGCTGTTTCATGATCGATGGAAACTTCGTCAGAGGCCAAAGATCGAAACTCAGCATCAGGAACATCACCCCAATGACGGTTATGTAGTAAACGAGCACGCTCCACGCATTGAACAATCCGTGCGGATCGAGCGAAGCCACGTAAACCGGCGCGCCCTGCATAAATCCATAATTGAAAAAGACGCGGAAAATAACGTAATTTGCCAGATAACACGCCGCAAGCATGGAGAGACCGGCTGCCACCGGGCTCTTGATCGTATTCACGAACGGCCATCCGCCCCAAATAATCGAACCCGCGAAAGTCGAAAGCACCAGTGCGACGGTGAACATCATCAGAAACGGAGTCGGCGGGTTGATGCCGCCGTTGACCGTGTAGAAGAACAGAACCCCGGTGACAATGCCCGCCGCCGCCGTGATCAGCGCCAGCAGTACGCCCTTCATCGGCTGCCTCCGCGTATCCGCGAAACGGGGGTGCTTCGTGGCCCAGGTGATCCCGATGACGATCTGCATCGGAATCATGCACTCAATACAGTACGCCACCCATCCCGTGAACGTGGACAGGGCAAACAACGAAATAAAGGCCAGGGAAATGGCCATGATGATCAAAGTCGCAATGATTCCCGCCGCCGGCTGTCTGGTTTCCGCCATGTCGATTCCTTGAAATTCCGCTTGTGTAACGGATCTGTCCAGGTAGCGTATCATGGTTTGCGCGCGCCTGCCTGAACCCGAATGCCGGCGCGCCACAGGAGAAGCGCCATGCGCGTTATCGACGAAAACACCATCACCGACGCCGCCATCGAACAGATGGCTTCCACGCCGAATCCGCGTCTCAGGCAAATCATGGAAGCCGCGGTGCGCCATCTGCATGCATTCGCGCGCGAGGTCGATCTCACGCCGGACGAATGGATCGAGGGCATCAAATTCCTCACCGCGACGGGACAGATGTGTTCGGCTTACCGGCAGGAATTCATTCTGCTCTCCGACACGATGGGGCTCAGCAGTCTGATCAACTCGCTGCACGACCGGCGCGCGACCGAAGCCGGCACCAAGTCCAGCCTGCTCGGACCTTTCTACCGCCAGGATTCGCCGACTTTCGAACTGGGCGAGTCGATCGCCACGAAGGCGCACGGCGGTCCGGAGATTGGAATCTACGGACGGGTTACCGACGGCGCGGGCAAAGGCGTGCCGCATGCCTCGATCGAAATCTGGCAGCCCGACGAAGACGGCGATTACGATCTGCAGAAGCACGATCCGAAGGAGATGGATCTGCGGGGCCGCTTCTTCACCGATGCCGAAGGCCGGTTTTATCTGCGCACCATTCGGCCGCTCGGCTATATGATCCCGATGGATGGCCCGGTGGGCGACATGATTCGCGCCCAGAAGCGTCACGGATACCGGCCCGCGCATATTCACTTTCTGATCGGCGCGCCGGGATATCGCGAAGTAGTCACCGCGCTTTATATCGCGGGCGACGAACACATCGAATCGGATACGGTTTTCGGCGTGACGGAATCGCTGGTCGCGCACGTTCAGGATAGGGACGAAGCTTCGCCGTTCAACGGAATGCCGGTAATCCGCTATGACTTCCAACTCGGCGCGGTGCAGGGCGCAGGCTCGGGACGCGTGGGCGCGGATCCGTCGCAGATCCTCAAAAAAACCGAAGCCGCCGCTGACTGATGTAGTGTCCAGGAAATACCTAGGCAGTTCTATGTGGTTCGGACACGCGACTTCAGTCGCGTCTTTAAATGTGGCGCTCAAAAACGCGACTGAAGTCGCGTGTCCAGTTAGTTCCTGGACACTAGACTAGCGAAACCGTGGCACAGACGTTAGTCTGTGGCCTATTCCTTCACCAGCCGCAAAATCATTCCGGTATCGGTGGCGATCCACACGTGATCTTCGTCCGGCCCGGCGATCATCGCGCTGTGCGCCACGGCCCGATAATCCACCTTCATCTCCTCCCAATTCTCCAGATCCCCGCTGGTGAGCACTTTCACCTTTCCCGGAATCGGGCTGCGGTAGATCGTCCCGGCGGGTTCGTAGCCGACGATCAGCGCATGGTTCGATCCGGCGAATGTGCGCACATCCGTAATGGCGCGGTCCTTCGCTTTAAACGAACTCTCGCTCGACCCGTCGTGCAGATTAATGCGGTAAACCTCGCTCGGATAATCGAACTCATCCTTGTATTCCGTCAACCCCAGCGCCGTGCCCTGCGGCGTCATGCTGATTCGCGTGATCTGGCCGAAGACGGAAGCCTCGCTCTTGGTCCACGTTTTGCCGGCGTCGGTCGTCTCCAGCAGCACCCCGTAATTGGGCAGTTCGCGCCTGCGGCCGGCGCGTTCCGGCTCCATCCAGTTCGGCCCGCCCGGCCGCGGCGGGATATTCCAGCCGGAAATCAGACCATTTTTTTCCGAAAACGCGATTTCACCGAAAGTTGTGTAAGTGGGATCGCCCTGCACGTCCTTCAGAATCGGCAGCAGCGTCCATGTCGCGCCGCCGTCGTCGGTTTCATAGACCCGTTTCTCGAGGCCGGCCGCGAAGCCGCGTTTCGCGTCGAGAAACCAGACGCGCAACAAGCCCGCCGGAGCCTTTGGTATTTTGGTCCAGCTATGCCCCGCTTCCACGGTTTGCCAGAGGCCTTTCTCGGCGACCATCCAACCCGTGGAATCGTCGAGAAAGAACATCGAGATGCACGATTCCTTCACCGGCGTCTCGTTCCAGGTCCGGCCGCCATCGTTGGTCAGCAGCACGACGCCGCGCGAGGAATCGCGCCGGTCGGTGATGGAGCCGCAGGCGATGCCGCGATTGGCCGTCGGGAAAACGAGCGCATTGATGGCCAACGCGCTGTTGATCTGCTCGTAGTGGTATTGCATCTCCCAATGCGGATCCGCCGCGAAAGCGAATACGCCCGGAAGCAGCAGGACAAGTAAAACTTTCAACATCTGATTTCCGATTCCGATTTTCCGCCTCTTCACGGTCGCGGCCGGACGGGTCCCGAGGCCAGAACCAGTTCCGCGTGATTGATCGACTCGATAGTCGATGCGGCCATCCGCGCCAGCGCGAGCGCGCAGCCCACCTGTTCGCCCAGCGTGCCCACGACCTCCATTTCGCCGCCGCTGTGCTGGTGGGCCTGCTTGTGTTGCACGTTGATGACGCCGACCACTTTGTTGCGCGCAATCACCGGCGCCGACAGAAACGCTTCGAAGGTATCTTCCGGCAGTTCGCCGAAATACTTGAACCGCGGATCCCGATACGCCTCGCGCGAGATGGCCAGCAGACGGCGCTCCCGCGCCACCCATCCGGTCAGACCTTCGTTCAGTTTCAGCCGGATGCGCCC
>JASHSD010000451.1 GCA_030036985.1 Bryobacteraceae bacterium | reverse complement strand
CGACCCGAAGCACGTCCGCCGACAGCTCCGCGATGGAATGAGCAATGCCATACCCGTGCATGGCGCCGCGCGCAAGCGTCTTCAGGACCAGCATGTCAAGTGTGCCCTGCACAAGTTCACCGGATGCCGGCTTGGTTTCTTTTCCCATAGACGCTTGATAGGAATTCTAAGATGGTGGCTTTTGCATGTCAAGCGCGTCCGAAGAAATTTGTTAACTCTTATGCACGCTGCGTAATTGTACGCATGTGGGTGCTGCACTGAACCCGCCGAGCGGAAGTCCGGTACGAGTAGATCGGAACTGGTGACTATAAGTAACAGCCACAGTATGGCTGCGCGATTGCCGGCTCAGGATTCCGGTAAATCCAGCTTCGCCGAAGCCATCCGCAAGGCCTCGGCCGTCGTCGCAATGCGCCCTTCCAGCTGCGCGTCCTCGACCTCGCTCAGCACGATGCCGAACATCGGGCCCGGCCGATACCCCGCCGCAATCAGATCCCTCCCGGTCAGCAGCGGCACCGGCTTCAACTGCTCCGGCGGCATCTCCGTCTGCTTCCTTCTCACGAATTCGTAGTTGTCCAGATGCCCATGGCTCGAAAGGCAATCCAGCCGATGCAGCGCCATGTGCTCCTCAAAGTCCGGCAGACGCATAAACCGCTTCAGCGTGCTCTCGCGCATTCGAGGCGCCTCCATGAACTTCATGTGGTTCGCGATCAGCGCCTCCGTCTGCTCGATCACCTGGTTCGGGAAGCGCAAACGGTTCAGCAGCCCATGAGCGATCTCAATGCCTTTCTCCACATGCCCGTCGAAGCGAATCCGCTCGGCGACGCGGAAAGTCGCCGGCTTGCCGACATCGTGCAGCAACACTCCGAGCGCCAGCGTCAGCGGCGGATCGCGCAGACCCTCCAGCATGATCAGCGTGTGCGTCCAGACGTCGCCCTCGGGATGAAACTCGGGCGGCTGGGCTACTCCTTTCAGCGCCGCGATCTCGGGCAGAACTTCCGTGAGCAGCCCGGTGGCGTCGAGCAGTTCGAAGCCGCGCCGCGCCCCGCCTTCGGTCAGGATCCGCGAGACTTCGTCGCGCACGCGCTCGGCCGAAACGGTGCGCACCGCGGGCGCCAGTTCGCGAATTGCGACGAAGGTTCCCGGCTCGATCTCGAACCCCAGCCGCGCCGCGAAACGAACCGCTCGCAGCAGGCGGAGATGGTCCTCCCGCAACCGTTCCGCCGGATCGCCGATGGCGCGGATTACCTTCGCTTCCAGATCCGCGCGTCCGCCAGTGTAGTCGAGAATATCGCCGCTCGCCGGATCGAGCAGCAGCGCATTAATGGTGAAGTCTCGCCGCAGCACGTCCTGCCGCGGGTCCGTCTCGAAGTGAACCCCCACGGGCCGCCGCCCGTCGGCGTAAGCCAGATCGCTGCGGAATGTGGCGACCTCGACGTGCGCGCCGTCCTCATGCACCAGCACCACGCCGAAATGCGCGCCCACCTGGTCCGCGCCCGGGAACAGCCGCAGCAGCTCGTCGGGCTGGGCCGATGTCGCCACATCGAAATCCTTGGCCGTCCTGCCGAGCAGCAGATCGCGCACGCAGCCGCCCACCAGGAACGCCGCATGGCCCGCGCCCCGCAGCCGCCCGACGATTCTCTCGGCCAGTACCATACCCGGTGGGGGGCTTGGGAGAGGGTCGTTCCTCACGTCTCCATGCTAATCTGTTGAACTGAGTTCCGCGTCGAACTCCGCATAGCCCCTCCGTTCATCCCGCAGGGCAGCTGCCAGGAGTGTATATTGGCCGATTCGTTTCCAAGAGTTCCCCGTTCGACGACTACTAAGGTTGTCGTCGCGACAACTGTCATGTTGTCGTTCATCT
The DNA here is from genome assembly GCA_030036985.1 of Bryobacteraceae bacterium. Lineage (GTDB taxonomy): Bacteria > Acidobacteriota > Terriglobia > Bryobacterales > Bryobacteraceae > BOG-234. The sequence continues at coordinate 2,230 of JASHSD010000451.1, read as the reverse complement.
CCTTCTGGCGCGCAGCCGCAATCGTTCTGAGCGATCTCGCGTCGTCGGCCTATTATGTCGGGGGCATCGCCGAAACGGCCATCGGCAAATCGGCGCCGTGGTTCATTCTCGGCATCATGCTCTTCTCCTACGCGGTGCGCGCCGTGTATATCGAGAGCTGCAGCATGTTCGTCCGCGGCGGCGTTTACCGCGTGGTGCGTGAGGCCATGGGCGGCACGTATGCCAAGTTCTCCGTCTCCGCTCTGCTCTTCGATTACGTTCTTACGGGCCCCATCAGCGCGGTCAGCGCGGGACTTTATCTCGCCGTGCTGGTCAACGAATCCGTGGATTATTTCCATCTGCGCCTCGCGCACGTCCATCCGGAATACTTCGCCGCCGCGTTCGCTGTCTGCGTGACGCTCTATTTCTGGCGCAAGAACATCATCGGCATTCACGAATCGAGCGAGAAGGCGCTGCGGATCATGCAGATTACGACGGTCATGGTCGTGATGCTGATCGTCTGGTGCCTCTATACGATCCTGGTGCACGGATACCAGCCGGTTCCGTTCCCCGCGATGAGCAATATCCACATCAACGACAATGCGCTGGGCTGGCTCAAGGGAACCGGCGCCGCGCACATTGCCATTCTCGCGGTGCTGATCGGCGCCGGCCATTCGCTGCTCGCCATGAGCGGCGAGGAAAGCCTGGCGCAGGTGAATCGCGAGATCGCGTCGCCCAAGCTGAAGAACCTCGAGCGGGCGGGTTTCGTGATCTTCATTTACAGCCTTCTGTTCACGTCGCTGGTTTCGTTTTTCGCCGTGATGCTGATCCCCGATACCGAGCGGGCAAAGTATCTCGACAACCTCATAGGCGGCCTGTCGATGTTCCTCGCCGGGCCGTACGGTCTGCGCCTCGCCTTCCACGCTTTCGTCGTGCTGGTGGGCGTGCTGATTCTCTCCGGCGCCGTCAACACCGCGCTGATCGGATCGAACGGCGTGGTCAATCGCGTGGCCGAAGACGGCGTGCTCACCGAATGGTTCCGCAAACCGCATCGGCGCTTCGGCACCACCAGCCGCATCATCAACATCATCGCGGTGCTGCAGTTGAGCACGATTATCGTCAGCCGGGGCGATATCGATATGCTCGGCGAAGCATACGCGTTCGGCGTGGCGTGGAGTTTCGCCTTCAACTCGCTTTCGGTGCTGGTGCTGCGTTACAAGATGCCGCATGCGCGCGAATGGAAGGTCCCGCTGAATTTCCGCATCGGCGGCAAGGAATGGCCGGTCGGTCTCGCGACCATCACCGCCATGCTTTACATGCTGGCGGGGATCAATGTTCTGACGAAGAAGGTCGCCACGATTTCGGGCATCGCGTTCACCCTGGCGTTTTTCCTCGTCTTCGAATTTTCCGAGCGATATAACCACAAACGAAACAAACTGCCTGCGCACGTTGCCGGACAGGAGAACGAACAGTTCCGCCTGCATTCGACCGACGAAGTTTCGCCCGAGACCCTGCACATCCGCCCGGGCAACATTCTGGTTGCCGTGCGCAATCCGAATCACCTGGAGCACCTGAAGAAGATGCTCGAAAAGACAGACACCCGGCGTCAGGACATTGTGGTCGTCACCGTGAAGATCGTGACGCAGGCCGCGTCCGGCGAACATGGACTGGAACCGGACCAGGTCTTCGCCGATCAGGAGAATGCGGTGTTTTCCCGCGTCGTCGGGCTGGCGGAAAAGGCCGGCAAACACGTCGAGCTTCTCACTGTGCCCGGCACGAATCCCTGGCTGGCGATCGTGCAGACGGCGGCGGTATTGAAATCCGCGCGCCTGGTAACCGGCCTTTCGCCCAATCTGACGCCCGCCGAGCAGGGCCGCCGCGTAGGACTCGCCTGGGAAGAGCTGCCGCAGCCACGGCCGTCGTTATCGCTCGAAGTGGTGATGCCGGATCCGAACGAGTCGATGTATTTCAACCTCGGGCCGCATCCGCCGCGCCTCTGGCCGGAGGATGTGGATCTGACGCACGGTCTCTGGCTGGAGTTGATCAATCGGGGCGCGGGCGAGGAGCTGCGGCATCGCGATGTGGTCAGCGTGGCGCTGCGCCGTCTGAAACGCGAGCTGGAGACCGACGAAAGCGAGGATGTCCTGAGGGACGTGATCGCCACCGTGCGCGAGCACGGACCGGACAAGATCGTCGTCCCGCCGCCGGTACCGGTGGAAGTGCAGGTGCGCTCCACCGGCAACCATCACCA
>JASHSD010000450.1 GCA_030036985.1 Bryobacteraceae bacterium | reverse complement strand
AATCAAATATATGTGGGGCCAGGGCTTCGGCCCTGCGGCCGGGCTTCTGCCCGGCACTGGTTCACGTCGCTCGAAGACGCCGGGCGAAAGCCCGGCGGCAGGCTGAAAGCCTGACCCCACAAGCTGAAGTCTGACAGGCTTACGCTTCCACGCGCAATTCGTGGCGCGGACTCTCAGTCCGCCGTGCCCGCACTCATGCGGGCACTTGTCTTCGATCAGCACAAGCGTCCCGATGAGTCGGGACGCGGCACACACGAGTGCGTGCGCCACAGCCTATGCTTCCACGCGCAATTCGACCCACCCGGGCAACGTCGCCGGCCTGTTCTTCAAAAACACGATGCGCCGGGTTTTGGGAAAAGGCAGCCCCGACTTAATCGCGCGCTCATAGTAAGGCAACGCGCCGAGCACCTTGCGGTAATCCTCGTCGCTCGCGCCGGTCGCCGCCGATTTGCTCAGAAAACCCGCGCCCCAGCCGATGGCCAGCAGGCAGCCGCCATCCCGCCGCGCGTTTTCGAGCTTCCCCCGCAGATCCGCGATCGAACCGGCGAGGCCGTCGAGTCCGGTCCAAGCTGCGTACTGCGCATGCAGTTCGAGCTGCCTCGCCGCGTATTCGTTGGCCGCCTCGAACAAACGCTCGCGCGTGACGGGCGCGTTCCAGCGCAGCGACTGCCGCACTTCCTCGCGATTCAGAAACGCATTCTCGCGCCACACGCCTTCGAAGGCCGTACCGGCGGGCGCCATTTCGGCGAACGTGGGCGTGCCGTCCTCGGGGCGTTTGCCCTCCGCCGCGCCGCGTCCGGTCTGCTTCCAGCCGAGCGCAAACTGCCCCGGTCCGCGCGCCACCAGCGTGGCCAGCCGCAGCATGTAGACGCGATACCCCTCGCGCGAACCATGCGCCGAATCGCCGACGGAAATCACGCGCATGCGGTCCGACCCGCCGGACCCGGCGGTCTGATGCTCGATCTGTTCGGCCGGACGCCGCCATGGCCGGTCGCCCGTCAGCTTCGCTTCCACCTCGCGCAGCGCCGTCGGTCTCAGATTCGAAAATACGAACCCATTTCGCAGCGCGCCTTTGATCGCGGCTCCGGGAAGAAACGGGCCGTCGCCCGTGGAAGCGAAGGTCGGAATGCTCAGGCTCTCGGCCTGGGCACGCTCCCAGTACGGCGTATACGCGACGTCTTCAAACGGAATGCGCCGGTCGGCATAATTCTGCGCAAATCCGCCCCAGGAAGCGAAATCGAGCTTCGTGGCTTTGTGGAGCTGGGTGAGATAGCCTTCGAGCCGCGGCCCTTTCGAAAGCAACCGGAAGATGCGCGGCTGATCCAGCACATTCACCTGATCCCGCCAGACCATGTAATCGATGGGCGAGAGCTTCTCGCCGTTGCCGATCAGCGTCGGCGTCAGGATAGTGACGCGGTACCTCATGCCTCCACTCCAAGCGGCACAGGCAGCGCCAGCGCGAAACCGGCGCGCCACGTGGGATGCGGAAAACCTTCGGGCGCCACGTTCACCGCGCGTCCGCGCAGCGCCGGGGCCATCAGCACCGACCCTTCTTCGATCATGCGCACGTGATTTTTGCGCACGGAACCGGCGGCGCTGTCCGTCCAGCCGGCGCGGGTAGTGGTGGCGTAATCGCCGCGCGACCAATCGACCGCGTCATCCGTATGAGGCGAGTAGAGGGACAAAATCCACCAGGCGCCGGGATGCCCTTCGCCCCCGAACGTCGGCGTGGCGTCGGAGAACTCCGGTTCGGCGGCCCGGCCCCAACCGCGCGATCGCTCGCCGCCGAATCCGGAATCGGCCAGCAGACGCACAGCCGAGCGGACGCGCGGTTCCCATTCGCCTTGAGCGGATTCGCTGAATTCGATCAGACCCCACCATCCGGCGTTCGGCGCGAATTCGAGGCAGGCCGTGCGATGCGGCTCGACCTGGCCGGTCATGCGGTCGACCGCCGCGCCCGCCCGCATGCCGACTTCAAAGGGCGCCGCGCTGCCCGCCGGCAACAGGCATTCGCTCGCGCCGTCGACAGTCCAGCGGGATTCCTGCGCCACGCCCTGACGCGCGACTTCGAGCGGCGCCAGTTTGGCGGCTTTCACGTACAGCTTTCCGGCGCCCGACGGTGGCCACGAGGTCCGCGGCGGCGCGATCAGACAGGTTTCGCCGATGAAGGGGAACAAGGAGCTGAAGCGGACCGCCGGCATTTCGCTCGCGCGCGCGGTTGCGTCCAGCCAGGGTTCGAGCCACCCGAGCGCACTCATCGCGTGCGTCACCGCCGAGTAGAGCGCGTCGCTGTGGTAGACGGCTTCCACGCGTTCGCGGTCGCCCGCGCGATGTCCCGCGCGCCATGGACCGGTGGGGCGGAGCCTGAGCTCAATCAGAGGCATGACATTCCCACAGGCTCAAGCCTGTGCCACAGTCGGAGCTTGAGCTCACTTAGCCTGTGTTTCTCACAGACCAAGCGTCGGGAGGAGTCCCGACGCGGCAGACACGAGTGTCTGCGCCACGGTGGTGAAGACAGCCTTTCGAAGGGAGTCGTGGCGCAGACGCGCGCGTCTGCCGCACCGGCGCTAGTGCCGGTGCTTTTGGGCTTGAGCATGTGAGAAACCCGGGTTAGAGGCATGGTATTGCCCAGGCTTTCCGGAAACACAGTGGTTGTGGCCGGTCCAGGCCAGGCGGATTGCCAATCCGCCGCAGGTTGCCAACCCGCCCTGCACTTCGCTGCCCTATACTAGGCTTCGACAAGGGAACCGATCTCTCCGACCTTCGATTGCAGTCCGGCCAGATCCACGCCCGCCGCGATCTCGCGTTCGGCCGCGCCGGAAGCGTAGTAATCCTTGCCGCGCCACGTCAGCTTCAGGTTCTCGAACCGGACGCAGCCGTTGCCGCGCGACCCGCCGCCGCCAAGCGCATCGTCCTCAAGAAGCCGCAGCCCCTGCACGACCAGCGCGGGCAGCGCCGCATCCTCGGCGCAAAGCAGATCCAGCACGAAGCGCACGCGGAAACGCGCGCCCGCCGGCACGCGCTCAAGCGTCCGCGGATTCGCCTGCGACGTGATGCGATCGATCGCGTTCTCGCTCTTCACCTCAGTCAGCTCGTCGTCGAGATTCTCGCGCATCTGCGCCGTAATGCTCTCCGGCGCCAGCGGCGCATCGAAGACGCTCAACCGCGCGGGCGTCGCGAAATTGCTTTCGACGTCGCCGCCCCCGACCTTCTCCATGCGACCCGGGCTGCGTCCGAACAGAATGCAGATTTCGTCATCGGGCCTATCGCTCTGATGGATGCGAACCTCCTGGCCTTTGCGCTTCGAAATGAAGACCAGTTCGGAGGGAATCGCCATGCCGGTGGCCTGTTCCAGCAGCGCGCGGATACGGCCCCGCAGCGTGCTGCCGGGGACATAGGGCCGTCCGTGCGCATCCTTGACCACCGGATTATCCGCGCCGCCGATTTCGAGCGAGCCTTTGCCCGCGCCGACGTGAAGACCGGTCTCACACCGCATCTCTCCTTCGAGGATCAGTTTGCCGATCAGCTTCAATTCCGTTTGTGCCGTGTGAGCGCTCATTGCGTCCTTTGCCGTTATTCGTTGTAGGCGACTATGGCCTCGAAGAGATCGCGGAACCGTTCGTATCCCCGCGCGTCGTTCTTGCGCGTGACCTGCAGCAGCAGCCGCTCGATCTGATCCAGGCTGCGCAGGCCATGCCGTGCAATGGTGTAAGCCAGGCGCGCGCGCAGCATCACGAACGCGTGCTGGCGTTCGTTCTCCGGCGTGCGCGTGGCGCGCCGCACGGCGTTGTAGAGCCGCCGCAACTGGCTGCGCGTGCCCGAATCGAGATCGCGCATGCGGCTGACGACGACGTGCGCCTGATTATCCAAATACAAGCTGTCGCCGATCAGTTTGTCGAGATCGATCTCGGGCGGACCTTCGGGTCTGCGGTCGCCACCCGGACGCCTGTCGCCGCCGCGGTCTCCACCGCGGTCGCGGCCTCGATCTCCACCACGATCTCCACCGCCGCCTGGACGACGATCGCCGCCCTGCGGGCGATTCTCGCGATTGCGATTTCCCTGTTGAGGTGTCGGCGCTGTCTGTTCATCCGCCATATCCGGTCCCCCTGACCGTGTGCTTATAAATCTTATTCCTACGCCTTCGTTTCTTCCGGCCGCGCATCGCTCCGGCGCTCAATCTTCGGCCAGACGCGCCCATTCGAGCGCGATCAAACCCTCCGGCCGCAGCTTCAGACGGCCGCGCAGATTGCGTCCCGCCATCTCCTTCATCAGATGCGCGCGCAGCTTCTGAAACTCCCTTTCGCGTCGGCTGGCCACTCTGGCGAAGCGCCTTTGGAACCGCAGCGCGCGGGCCATGAGACGTTCATCGTCGCTATAGAGGCCGTCGGTATACACGCCCCGATCCGGCGCTTCCACCTTTCGGTAAAGGTTGCGCAGTTGCGCCAGAAACTGTCGGGCGCCGCGAAACTCTTCGTTCAGATGAACGACGGCGTCTTTCAGATCCGCCGCGTCGTTCAGCTGTTTCCATTCGAGCACTCGCCCGAGGACGTGCAGGCAATCCTTGTCGGTGGCGCGCGCGATTTCGAGATCCCGGCCGCAATCTTCATAATTGCGCGCGAGCGATTCGCCGGGCTCGGCGATCGTCAGCGCCATCGTGACAGTTTTGGCTTCGGCGCCGGGCAGGTCGGCGAGGCTCTCCGCCGCGAAGCGCGAGAAAACCCGCTCCAGTTCGCGCGCGAATCCGATCAGCGCATCCCACGAACCGTAAATGGCGAAGTTCGAACCGCCCGCCCGCAGCACTGTCACGCGCTGGAAATATTCTCCCTGTGAGCAAAGCAGCTCGATTTCACCGGTGAGAAATTGTTTGTAGAGCGTGGAGAGATGGACGTGCTCCTCCACGCTGTGCAGGCGGCGCATGCGCGTTTCGAAATCGTCGATCTCGCCACGCAGCACGCCCCACAGCCTCTGCCCGCGCGCGCGCCGCGCCATTTCCTTCGGTGAAGCGAAGGCTTCGCCGTTGCGCGCGCCATGGCGCGTCACAGGGATCTCCGCATCGCTGCCGACGTTCCACCGGTATTCGCCGCCTTCGGCCGCAATGAGGGCGGGGAAGTCGAAACTCCACCCGATCGCGGGAACGTCGCGCAGATCGCGCGGAAGGCGGTCCGGGCCCGCACCGCGCGCCGGGAACGGATCGAAGTAGCCGGGATCGAGTGTACGCGGCCGGCTTCCCGCTTTCATCCCTTCCTGCAGGCGTTTGCGCACAATGGTCCAATCGCCCAGGTTTTCGGTCGCGCTCCACTCGATGCTCAGTCTCCCATTGCCGATCTCATCGAATCTTTTTGAGACGCGATCGAGAAATTCGTTGGCTGCCTCCGCTCTCGCCTGCTCGGGAAGGATCACGACAAATCGGTCGCCATCGGAGGAACCGAGCATCAGCGGCGGCAGCCCCAGAGCGGCCAGCAGCGCGCGCGGCAGGGCTTCGCCGATCAGCGCCAGCCACATCGAACGGGCTTCAAACGCGCGATTGTCGCGGTCGGCGGGCGCGGTCAACAGGAAATCTTCGACGCCTCGCAACCTGCCTTGCAGGAGGATCTGGGCTGGCATGGGAATCCTTCGTTAGCCTAACAAACTACCACCGCCGGCACTTAGACGGCGCCGCGACGACGTCATTGTGGCGCAAGTACTCGTGCTTGCCGCGCCGAGACTCATTACGTAAACCTACCGATCGGCGAGGTTACCGAGCCGCGACGGTACTGTGCCGCGACCGCGAGGGAGCGGTCCTCCTGCCTCCAACCCACCGCTTCTGAGGAACACGCGCAAAACGGGTCGCGTCCGCGCCGCACGAATAACGAGTTCCACTGCTGTATTGCGGCGCGGGACAGCGCCCTTTGCGCTCCTTTCGCTGTCGCGGCTCAGCATAGCCGACGATTGAACCCTTAATGGAACGAGATGCACTGACACACGTCGTTGAGGAGCAGAGGAGGCCGTCAGCCGAACACGACAGAAACAACCGATTACGTTTGTAGCAGACCCAGGTATGGAAGCTGACACTGGTGTCTTCATTGCTTCTCAACAGAACGACATTCGTCGGAGCGATTTCGGTATGGCCATGATTCAAAGTCGATTTCCTACTTTTCAGACGGTTGATTTGCATCATATTTCGTGGACTCGTTGGGCGAGCAGCGTCGGGGTCCACACCATTGCAATCGCATTACTGATCATGTTGCCCTTCGCCACGCACGAGGTGGCGCTACAGCAACCTCAACAAGTGACGCCACTCTACGAGCCGGCGCCCTTTCGACCTCACGTCACAATCCACCTCTCGCCAACCAAGCGGGTGGTGGTCAAACAGGTGGTGGTCAAAAAGATTGTGAGACAGATCCCGCCCCCGGTTAAGCCGCCGCTGGCGTTCAGGTTGCCTCCGAAACAGGTCGTCGTTCCGGTGAAGCGGGTTGCGGTGCAGGAGCCTCCCGCGACGCCGGCTCCGCGGCTGGAGGTTGCAAAACTCGAGGTTCCGAAGATCGAACTTCCGGCGGTTCCGCGTCCGGCGCCGATCGTGAAAACCGGCGGATTCGGTAATCCCGAAGGCGCCCACCCCTCCACGGCTTCAAATAAGAGCGGCTTGAGCGCGCCCAAGCTCGGTTCATTCGATCTGCCCGCGGGCGAATCGCACGGGCGCGGTAGCGGCGCCAATCAGGTCGCGATGGCCGGTTTTGGGAATGGTTCGGCTGTGGGTCCCGGCTCGGGCGGTGCTGTGTCGGGGGGGAACGGTCATGGGTCAATTCGAACCGGTGGCTTCGGGGGGTATCAAACCGCACCTGTGAGTGCCCATACAACGGCCCCAGCCGCGCCGAATGAAACTCCCGTGGAAATCACGTACAAGCCGAAGCCGGCCTATACGGCCGAAGCGCGCGAGAAGAAGATACAGGGAGAAG
>JASHSD010000449.1 GCA_030036985.1 Bryobacteraceae bacterium | reverse complement strand
GTGCTCAATAAGAGCGATCTTGTGGCTGATTCGGACCGCGACGAAGTGGCGGCCTTTGTGCGCAAGCGCATTGGGGAGCACATCGGCGACACAACGTTCAAGCTGTACATCGTTTCGGCGAATCGGGAGATAGCGGCCGCGAAGGCGGCCGTTGGCGTCGCCGGAGATCAGGGAATCGAGGACCTTCGACGTGACCTGCAGAGCTTTCTGACAGCGGAAAAAGCGCGGGAATTTCTGAAGCGGATGGCGCAACGAGCTATCGATCTTCTCGAAGCCGAGCGCCTGGAAGCGGGTCTCGCTCAGTGGACGACAAGGGAAACAAGTGCGGCATCCGGCGCGGAATCGGCGCTCAGAGCGGCAGCCGCCGAATTGAGCGCCACCGCCAGGGAGATCGTTGAGGACATTCGAAGTTCGGTTCTGGAAGCTGTCAGGTCTCAGTTCGCGCAGGACGTTGCGCAGTGGCGGGAGGGCCTGAGCAAGGAAATGGCGGACAACATCGGAAGCTTGTTTCACCGGTCGAAATTTCCGCTTTCGGTCTTCGATGTGCCGGACCGGCTCGACGACCTGCGCCATTCGGTTCAAACCGGGGCCACCGAATGGCTGAAGGAAGTCCGGCTCGCGCTGGACGCGGCAATTCACAACGCCGCCGCGGCGCAGGCAGGGCTCCTGGCCTCGCTGGAGACCGCGGTGTTGCCGTTGGCTGCTGTGCGGCTTGGGTTGAGATTGCCCGGTCAGACCGGCGAATCCGCCCAAAGCGGAGACCCGGTTGCCGAACTGCCGCTGCGAGTGCCGGCGGATGCCCCCGCCTTCGACTGGATCTGGCGTCCACCCTGGTGGTCTTACCTTCTGCCGGCGCGACTGGTGGCAGCTATGTTGACGCGGCGAGCGAGCGCCAGCCTGGACGCCGCACTGGCCGGGTACGAAGAACGTTTCACGACCGATATTGTCCCGTCCGCAGGACAGTGGGTCGACGAGTTGACGGCAAAGGTGGAGACCGGAATTGCGGCCCGCGCGCACAATGTCGGCGAGATCCTGCGGGAACAAACCTCCCGAGACGCAACACAGGAGATCGAATCCGACCTTGGGAGGCTCCGGGCGATGACCGAGGAGTTGGAGCACGCGGATCAAATGAAGGAGCCCGACGATTCCGCGGAATCGCATCATTCCGCCGAGCGTCCCGGATTCCTCAAATCCTGCCCGGTCTGCCGCCGGCTTGGCGAAGCGCTTAGCCGATTCTTCTCCAAATACCAATATGAGCTTGCGGTGAATGAGAAGTGGCGGTTGAAACATGCGGAGCAGGGAGGATTCTGCCCTCTGCATACCTGGATGTACGAGGGGATTGCGTCGCCACAAGGAGTATCGGCCGGTTACGCGTTGACTCTCGAACGAGCGGCTGAGCGGCTGAGATCAATCGCCCATACGGCTGCCGGATCCAGCCTGGCGGCGGAGGTGGCCGATGTTCTTTCCGTTCCCGAACGCTGTCCGGCGTGCGCCATGCTGGCGAACGCGGAGCGGGACTTCATCGCGGCGGAGTTGAATGCTATCCGGGACGGGGCGGCGACTGGTCTTTGCCTGCCGCACTTGCGCCACGCGGTGGAGTCACTCGGAGACGAACAGTCAGCGCGGAATCTGATTCTTGAGCGGGCGGCGGCATTGTGGAGAATCGCCGAGGATATGCAGATGTTTGCGTTGAAGCACGAAGCCGTGCATCACGATCTGACCGTTGCGGATGAGGTGAACGCGTTCCGCAAGGGATTGCAGCAGTTGGTCGGGGACAAGAATCTCGCGATCGCGCGCCGGGTGGGTTGACCGCCATGCTACTTTTGGATATGCGGTGATGGAGTCTCACCGTAAACCGTCCCGAACGCCGCGGGAATGATAGCTCCTGCAGACCGGCAGGAGCTTTTTGATTTTGACGGCCAAATTTTCTTCGGTAAAAAACGCGGGAGGCTGTTCATGAGCACCATCAATCGAATTGTTGGCAGAGAGATTCTCGATTCCCGAGGCAATCCTACCGTCGAAGCGGATGTGTGGCTTTCCAGCGGACATTGTGGGCGCGCCGCCGTGCCTTCCGGCGCTTCAACCGGTGAACAGGAAGCGGTCGAGCTTCGCGACGACGACAAAGGCCGCTATTCGGGCAAGGGTACGCGCCAGGCCGTCCGCAATATTCAAGGTGAAATCGGGTCGGCAGTCTGCGGAATGGACGCGACCAGACAGGAGGATATCGATGAAAAACTGATCGAACTCGACGGCACGCCGAACAAGAGCCGTCTTGGCGCGAACGCGATACTCGCCGTCTCTATGGCGGTCGCGCGCGCGGCGGCGCAGGCAAGCGGATTACCCCTGTATCGATATCTCGGAGGCGTTAATGCCGACCTCCTTCCTGTGCCGTTCATGAACGTAATTAACGGCGGAGTCCACGCGGACAGTTCCGTCGACGTTCAGGAGTACATGATCGTTCCGTTTGGGGCGGAGCGTTTCTCGGAAGCGATTCGCTGGGGCGTGGAGGTTTTCCACGCGCTGAAAGGCGTGCTGAAGTCGAGTGGCTATTCAACGGCGGTTGGTGATGAAGGAGGCTTCGCCCCCGCGCTCAAATCGAACGAGGAAGCGATTGAACGAATTCTTCAGGCAATCGAAAAGGCGGGCTTTTCGACCCGGAGACAGATCGGCCTTGCCATCGATCCTGCCGCGAGCGAGTTTTTCGACGGAAAGCGACAAAAGTATATCTTTCGCAAATCGGATAAAAGCGAGCGCACGCCGGAACAGATGGTCGAATACTGGGAGAACTGGATCCGGAAATACCCGCTGATCACCGTGGAGGACGGGATGGCCGAAAACGATTGGGCCGGCTGGAAGGAACTGACGAAGCGCGTTGGCGACAGAATCCAGCTCATCGCCGACGACATATTCGTGACAAATACGCGAATCATCGAAAAGGGAATCGCGGAGGGCATCGGCAATTCGATTCTGATCAAGCTGAATCAGATCGGCACTGTGACGGAAACGCTTCGGGCGATCGAAATGGGCTCGAACGCCGGCTATACGTCCGTGGTCTCGCATCGTTCCGGCGAAACCGAAGACGCATTCATCTCCGATTTCACCGTAGCCACGAGGACGGGCCAGATCAAGACGGGGTCGGCCAGCCGCACAGACCGAATTGCGAAATACAATCAGCTATTGCGGATCGAAGAGGATCTCGGCTCCGCCGCGCGATTCGCGGGAGCGAAGGCCATTCGACATCTAAGCACCGGTCGGTGACCGGGAATCGGAAGCTGACAGGATGAGAAGCCGCCACCCGCGGACCGAGACGGCCGATCGTGTGTGCTACTTTTGGATTTCGCGGTGATGGAGTCTCACCGTAAACCGTCCCGAACGCCGCGGGAATGATAGCTCCTACCAATTAGCAGGGGCTTTTGATTTTGACGTTCTGCCATCGACCGCATTCCTGGCAGAAAGATCCTCGATCCCGAGGCAATCCTGTGTCGAACAAGACGTGTTCCCGCGGACATTCGTGCAAGGGCGTCAAGAGGAGAGGCCGCCTCAGACCGGTTCTGCAAGCAACCGTTTTCGCGCGCCGGTTTTGCCTGGATGGCCTGGAACGGCGTCGTCAACGATAGTGAAGGATTGCCTTCGTTTTTGGGGAAACTGAAGCATGGATCTTTGGAAAATCTGCGAGATGGGCCACATCCACTGGGGCAGTCAAGGCGCCGCCGGCTTTCTGTTTCGGTACGCACCCGTGGGCGCCGAGTCGAGCTATCTGCTTCAGCGACGTGCGACGACTGTCGATTACCCAGCCACCTGGGGTATTCCTGGCGGCGCCATTCGCGATGGAGAGTCTCCCGGAGCGGCGGCGAAACGGGAGTTTCAGGAGGAGATTGGGCCCTTGCCTTCGTACCGGATTACCGGCGTCAAGGTTCAGGATTGCGGAGGGCAATGGAAATTCCACATGATTCTGGCGGATGTCGACCGGGAGTTCCAGGCATTGTGCGGAAAAGAAACGGTTGCAACGGGATGGTTTACGCAAAACGATATGACCAACCTGGACTTGCATCCCGGTCTTCAGATTTGGCTCAACGAACAATTGCCAGCACGCTGATCGCCTATCGGCGCGAAGCGACTCTTCAGATTCTGGAATAGCATGAGTTCCCATACTGTCGGAGTGGATTTTGGAACGACGAACAGCTCCATCGCACGTTGCATGGGTCGGTCCGGCGCGGTGGAACTCGCTCGATTCCGACAATTCGGTGAGATTACCGAGTCCTGGCGCTCTCTCCTATATCTGGAACACATTCGCGAGCACGGAAAGATCAGGCTGGCGTCGTGGAGCGGGCCAGAGGGAATTGAGCGCTATCTTTCGAGAGAAGCCCCAGGACGGCTTGTCCAATCGCTCAAGTCCTTCCTGAGCAGCCGCACTCTCCAGAGCACTGAGATCTTCGGCCGGCGTCTCAAGATCGAAGATCTGATCGCGCGAATCCTTGGGGACTTGCGGGAACAAGCGGAGCGGCAATTCGGCGTGCCGATCACTTCGGCTGTCGCCGGACGTCCCGTGCGCTTCGTCGGCGCGGAAACGGATGCGGACGACCTGTACGCCGAAGCCCGTCTTCGTGCCGCCTTTCAGCTCGCGGGATTCGAAACCGTGGAATTTGTCCCTGAGCCGGTGGCCGCGGCACATTACTACGAGTCAACGCTGGAACGAGACGAACTCATCCTGATCGGCGATTTCGGCGGCGGGACCAGCGATTTTTCCCTGATCCGCGTAGGCCCGACGATTCGTCGCAGGGGGCGCACCAGCGAGGATCTGCTCGGCAACGCGGGAATCGGCATCGCGGGCGACGCCTTCGACGCCAGGATCGTCAGGCATCTGGTTTCCCCGCACCTGGGAGCGGGAACGACGATGCGGTCGGTCGACAAGATCCTGCCGGTTCCAGGCTGGGTGTACGCGAAGCTCGAACGATGGCATCACCTGTCATTACTGAAGGCCAAGGACACGATGGATCTTCTGAGGAGCGTTAAGGGACAAGCCCTGGAACCCGCGAAGATCGAAACCTTGATCCAACTCGTGAACGAAGATCTTGGCTATCGTCTGCATCAGGCAGTGCAAAAGACGAAGTCTCAGCTGTCAATCGCTGCCGTTGCCCCCTTTCGCTTCTCGGATGGAGCGATCGAAATAAACGCTGTTGCTCAACGATCTTGTTTTGAAAGCTGGATTGCGGAAGAGCTCGCCGCCATTGAGGGTTGTGTGGATTCGCTTCTCGGAAACGCGAATGTCGATTCAGCGGCCGTGAATATGGTCTTCCTGACGGGAGGTACCTCGTTCGTCCCCGCCGTTCGGAGGATATTCGAACGCCGCTTTGGAGCCGACCGCATACGTGCGGGAAGCGAGTTCACGTCGGTGGCGCGGGGCTTGGCTCTGATGGCGATCGACAGGTCGGCTGCGAGCTGCGAATCGAGTACGTTCCATAGAGGATAACCATGACTGAAAGCAAACTGAATTCTTCAATCGCCGTTTATGATTGGACCGTGCTCGCCGGGGACGACTGGGTCGGGGAGATCAGGGCCGGGCAAACGTTCCGAATCGTCGATCTCCGCGGAAATCAGTCCGCCGACACATTGTTTTTCAATGCTCGGGATACCTGGGAACGTTACAGCGCCACGGACACAATCGTCGCGCAACGCAACATCTATGTAACCACCGGAACCGTTTTACTCTCCAATCTCCGCAACCCGATGCTCACGATTGTGGCCGACACATGCGGGCGCCACGACACTTTGGGAGGCGCGTGTTCCGTGGAGAGTAATCAGGTCCGCTATGAAATCGGAAAGCGGCATATGCATTCCTGCCGGACCAGCTTCCTGCACGCCGTTTCCGATCCAAAATGGAACCTTTCAAAGCGCGATCTGGTTCCGAACGTTAATTTCTTCATGAACGTGCCTGTCACGCCTGACGGAGGGTTGAGCTTCGCCGATGGCATCTCGGAGCCGCTGAAATATGTCGAAATGCGGGCGGAAATGGACGTCATCTGCGTCATCAGCAATTGTCCTCAACTCAATAATCCCTGCAACGCATATGATCCAACGCCGCTTCAGGTTCTCATCTGGGATTGAGGCGCGGACGAGTTGCACCGACGACTCGCGACTTCAGCGTCGCGCAATAGTTGCGCCGAGCCAAACGGCGATGTAGCCGACGACCACGCTGGACAGACTGTACCCCAATGCAATCCACGCCGAAGTGTTGCGTCCCGCAAACAATGTCTCCCATTCGAAACTCGAGAAAGTCGTATAACCGCCCAGGATTCCCACCACGAGAAAGAGCCGCCAGTTGGGATGTGGCATCAGTTGGGCCAGGATCGTCATGATCGCGCCGATTCCGAAGCTCCCGGTGACATTGATCGCAAAGGTTCCAAGCGGGAACCTGCCGGCATATCGCGCCGCGATTGCGGTTCCCACGAAGAATCGGAGAGCACCGCCGACTGCGGCGCCACCCATGACCATCAAGTAGGAAATCAACGGTGTGCTCTCAGGCGGATAAACATCGAAAGCACGGCAGGTCGAAAGAAAAAACAGCTCCTGCCATCACGGCAGGAGCTATCATTCCCTGAACATTCGGGCCCTGAACGTCCGGGACGGTTAAACGGTGAGTTCGACCACCCCGAACTGTAAAGATCGACTGCAGCAACAACCGGCGCGGCGGCGCAGGACGACGACTGGCTCGAACACCGGGTCCATGAACGGAGCTCACCGAATGAGGGCGCCACCGCCGAACAGCAGGACCAGGAATGCGCCACATGCCTCGGCGAACGTTTGTCGCGAAATCGATGCCGCCGGCCCCGGCATTCGAAAAAGACGACTCCCTTCGTAAAGCTTGTTGCAGGCGAGAGACCCGCAAATGGCCAGCGCCGCGGCAACTGTGACACTCCGCTCGCCGTGAATCAATCTCGACAGCAGGATCACGCCAAAGGTCAGGACGCAAGCCCAACCAGCACCACGGGCAAACGACGAGATCATCGGTCGAACGGCGATCATGCTCCGGCCACATCGCGCGCAACGGTTCCCTGCGGCCGATGCCCGGTTGCGATCTCTTCGAACCAGAACCATCCGGTTGCACTCGGAGCAAACGTAGCGCCTCCGCCTCGAGATTTCGGATACGACCGCTGTCATGAAATCTTCTCCTCACACCCGCTGTTTTCGCCGCTGCGTTCCCGGGTGTAATCAGGGAGTCGCAACCGATGAGGATGTCCAATGTGCAGATCGTGGACGCCCGACAGGGAAATCCTCTCAGGAGTCATCTGCCCGAAGGCGGTTAAAGGCGAACCCAACGCCATAACTGTTTTTGCTGCAATCAGGTACCGGAGTCAACGCAGTCCACGATCTCAGGATCAGGATCGGAGGCATTTTTTATGACGAGAACTGAGACGCCGACATTGACATCTATGGTGTCGTCGGTGTAAATATCTACAAGGCGTTGGGGTTCGCCGATTCAACCGCCCCTCTCGTGGGGGAAGATGACTCCTACTCGGGCTCATCTTCCTCATGGCGTGTCCGCACTCAGATCGCGCTCGATCGTTTCGCCGCTTTGCCGCTTCGGCAGTGCGGTGTAGAGATTACCCTCTTGCGGGATGCATCCCACTTCCGGTGAGAGGCATGCGGCAATGAATTACCTGATCGTCGGCTTCGTCGCCATCGGTGTATTCATCTATTTGCTTTACGCGCTTCCGGATTCGGCCCTCACCGATTCCCGATATCAATCCGCATCGCACGACGCGGTAATCCGAGTTGCCGGACTGTCCAGAAAGTTGTCAAGGAACGCCGCGCTCGGGATTTCGTTGGGGCTGCTATTTGTGTTCGCCGTACTTCTCGGCTACGACTGGCGGCTCGCTCCAGTGATTTCCATGGTCGTCGTCACGACCAGTCTGTGGGCCGCGCTTGATTCACATCGCATCGGCCTTCGGCGATACAAGACGCGGATCGCGCTCCATCCGATCGCGCTGTTTAATTCCATGTGTGTTCTCTGGCCTGTCTTGTTCCCCTGGTATCTGATCGTGTGCAGCCGGATCGGCGACGGGACTATAGCGAAAAAAAGTGAAGTGACTTCCCGGGCACGGCGTCGGTGACACCGGCGCGAGTCCGTCTTCCTGTGTGATCGATTTGACAGGCAGGTCTCGGGTTGATGGCCCGACGGATTCACACGAAACTGCAGCGATGGGGTTCGCCGCAATCGCGCCGGCTCTCGGGGCCGACAGCTGATGACTCCTGCCAACGGACGATCCCCATTCAGGATCACAACTCGTCACCTACCCGCGTCCACATTGAGCATAACGCTCCGCGGTTTGACCCAACCTCGAAATCTCTATGACTCTGAATAAGTACAGTCTCCAAATCACCCAACGAAAATCTCAGCGCGCATCGCAGGCAATGCTGTACGCCACCGGACTCAAACGGACGACATGGAAAAGCCGCAGGTCGGTATCGCCTATTGTCCCGGCCCTGATTCCGCGCATTTCCGGAGCGTCCACCGAACGGAACCAACTGCTCCGCAGGCCGGGTCTGGTTCCTGATCTCTCTGCACCGAAGACGCGGACCAAATGCATAGTCGCGGAATGCCCTGGTGACGCGGCGCGATTCGCAGGACTGAGAGCGATTTGCAATCTCGCT
>JASHSD010000448.1 GCA_030036985.1 Bryobacteraceae bacterium | reverse complement strand
AAATCTCTCCTCCACCAACTCGGCATCACCCTGCCTAAACACTTCCAGTTCAATCGCGAATGTAGTGCAGACTCGGCGATCGCCTGAACTGATTCTGAAAGGGTTAGCCAAATTTTAACCCCATTCGTGACCAACTTCGGCTAGAGATCGTCACGAATTAACTATCACAGGCGGCGCAGAACGCTCCCTCGCGGTCGCGGCTCGGTACCGGTTTCGGAGCCACGACCGCAAGGGAGTGGTTGGCACACTTAATTCGTGACAGGCACTTAATTCGATTCACCCTACTTAATTCAATTAACGCAGTTGGGCGGCTTGTTCCCGCGCGATCGGGTCGGCGGCGTCTTTGTCCAGTCCGACTACGCCCGCGAGGTACTTCGCTTTGGCGAAAACGTAGAGGCCCTTGCCGTCGCGTGTGCCGAAGTATCCGCCCATTTGGGCCAAGTACGCGGGATTGGTCATCGCGGCTTTCATGTCCAACAGCAGGAACGCGGCATTGTCCGGCGAATCGGCCTCGACGATGAACACCTGGTATTTCTTCCCGTGGTCATCGTAGTCGCCGATGGAGCCGCCGGGCATCGCCGCAATGCCGAGAATGTGGTCCGGGACAACCTGCGCGGCCGTGCGGTGCGCATCGAGAAGCAACGCGGTGTCGTCTTTCACCGGGGCAGGCGGGGGCGCGGCCGCTTTCGTGTCGGGCGCGGGCGCAGGCGCCGAATTACAGGCCGTCAGCCACAACGCGGCAATCGCCAGTGCCCGGCGCATCAGATTCGTTTCGCGGTGGCTTCGCGCTCACCGTACATGTGCTCGTAATAGGTCCGGTATTCGCCGCTGCGGCATCGGCGCACCCATTCGGCGTTGTCGCGATACCATTCGACGGTCGAACGCAGTCCCTTGTCGAACGGAATTTCGGGACGCCAGCCGAGTTCCTTCGTTGTTTTGCGAAAGTCGACGGCGTAACGACGGTCGTGGCCCAGGCGGTCGGTCACGCTGGTCAGCAGCGTTTCCGGCTTGTCCAGAATCTTCAGGAGCAGATGCAGGACGTCGATGTTCGCCATCGGCGCGCCGCCTCCGATGTGATAGGTCTCGCCGGACCGGCCGCCTTCGAGCACGGCCAGCAGCGCGCGGCAGTTATCGGCGACGTGCACCCAGTCGCGCACCTGCATGCCATCGCCATAGACCGGAATCGGGCGGTCTTCCATGGCGTTCGAAATGGCCAGCGGCAGCAGCTTCTCGGGGAATTGATACGGTCCGTAATTGTTGCTGGTGCGGGTGATTACGATGTCCAGACCGAAGGTGCGAGCCGCCGCGCGCACGAAATGCTCCGCGGCTGTCTTGCTGGCGGCGTAAGGGCTGTTCGGCTTCAGTGGCGCGTCTTCGCTGAACCACTCGTCGGGACGCATGTCGCCGCCCACTTCGTCGGTCGAAATGTGCAGGAAGCGTTTCGCTTTGCGATGGCGGGCGACGTCAAGCATGACCTGCGTGCCCAGCACGTTGGTGAGGACGAATTCCTCGGCGCTGAGAATGCTGCGGTCGACGTGCGATTCGGCGGCGAAATGAACGACGGCGTCGCAGTTTTCGGGTATGGCCGCGGCCACGGCCTTCGCGTCGCACACATCGCCTTTGACCAGCGCGTAATTCGGGTTGTCCGCGACGGACGCCAGATTGTCCAGATTGCCCGCGTAGGTGAGCTTGTCGTAATTGACGATGCGGTAGCGCCGAACGGCCTGGCGAATGAACTCCGACCCGATGAATCCGGCCCCGCCGGTCACGAAGAGAGTCTTCATGCGCGGGCTTTTTTGCGTGCAGCTTTCGGCTTGGCGGCGGGATCGGGATCGGCGGCGGGCGCCGCTGCGACGGGCGCCGGCGCGGCCGCGGGCAATCCGTTGACGTTCCCCAGGACCTCGTTGAAGAGTGCCGCCTTCCGCGCATCCACCTTCGGCGGGGGCGGTTGTTCGTGCCGGTAGTCGTGATCGTTATAACAGGTGCGGCAGCGGACCTTGGCCGGTTCGTTGTTGAGGATCGAAACCACCGCGTGGTTCATCACGCGCTTGCACTTCACGCAAAAATCGTCGATATCGTCGCCCAGTCTGGCTGCGCGCATGAGAATCTCCATTATCCCGCCTGCGGTTGCGGCTCCGGCGAACGGGCCTCGGGCACGTGCGGCTCGGGTATGAACCAGCGCGCGTCTTCGAAGCCGACGTACTTGCAGATCCGCAGTTGGCCGCTCTCAACTTCCAGCAGATCGCCCACCAGCAGCGGGGTTTCGGAACCGCGCAGCAGCGCCCAAGCCGCGTATTCGTTTTCCGCCTCGATTTCACCCGCGGGTTCGTAATCCTTCGGACGGGCATTCGCCGTGCCGGAGACGTGCGGCGCCCAGCGGAACTGGAGGCGCGGATTGTCCTTCATTCGGTGAATGCGGAAAAGAGGCATGAAAGCCCCATTGTAGTGGATGCGGCGGAGGGAAAAAAGCCGGGCATTGGCGGATCTGTTCGCCGATGCCGCGGTCGTCGCTCCGATCTTTGCTCCGATCCCGCCTTTCGGGTTTCCGGCGCAGCCTCGCGAGCGGACGCTAAACTAACATGAAACACAGATGTATCCACAGAATCCGCTGGAAGACGAACTCTTTTGGGATGGCGGTCCGGACGACGGAGCGGCTGCCGCTTTTCCGTCCGGATCCGGAGGGCCGGCCGGCTCCGGAGGCTCGTTGGCAACCGCCGAGGATTACGGACCCCAAATTGAAGATTGCAGCATAAAGCCGCGCCGCGACTTCCTGGATTGGTTTCTGCGGACCGCGATTTTATGCGGGCTGCCGCTGCTGTTCTATTTCACGGTTCACTACGGGCT
>JASHSD010000447.1 GCA_030036985.1 Bryobacteraceae bacterium | reverse complement strand
CGCGCCGCTTCCGTCGAGGTGAAGTGGATGTGGCTGAGTTTCGTCAGCGCGTGACGAATGGCGTTGTCGATGGCGCCTTCGCTGATTTCGCCGCCCTCGATGTGCGCGATCGGGATGCGCAAGGCCGTGGCGACCGAGGCCGGCGCAAGCATTTCATACCGGTCGGCGGTAAGAACCAGGATGTCGGGCCGCATTTGTCCGAGGCAGTCCGCGAGACCCAGGGTCGCGACGCCGATCGTCTTCGCCATCCCGACATCGGTATCGGAGCTCAACAGGCATTCGATGCGTGCGTCGATGGTGAATCCGTCCTCTTCGATCTCACGCGCGGTGCAGCCGAATTCGGGCGAAAGATGCGGGCCGAGGGCGATAATTTTGAGGTCGAGGTCCGGATGCGCGGCTAGGTCGCGCAAGGGCCAGTAAAGAAGGCTGTATTCGGCGCGGGACGTGGTAACGACGGCGATCTTCCGCAAGGCTGTATTGTACGAAGCCTGTTTCACAACCCTTTCATTCCCTCGTGGCGCAGACTCTCAGTTTGCCGTGCCCGGCTCGATATCAAGAAGAAACCTCCTCCGGGCACTTGTGGTGGGGCGCAACCACCGCCGGCCCGCACGAGGTACGCTCATGGTAACGTAACAACGGTTTGCCATGCAGAAATCCCGACTCGATCCCGACAACCAGCCGCCGTACCTCTACGAGCCGTATCACTCCACAGCGAAACGCGCGCCGCGGCAGCCGCTGATCTTCCTGCCGCACACTCTGTCGGAGAGAACCGGACCGATATTCGCCGATACGCTGATCACCGAAGCCGACCGCGACCTCACCCGCCAGGGCGCCGGCGAGCCGCTCGGGCAACGCATGATCGTCGAGGGGCGAGTCGTCGACGAGGACGGCAATCCGCTTCCGAAAACGCTGGTGGAAGTCTGGCAAACGAACGCCGCCGGACGTTATCGTCACGAATTGGACGATTGGCCGGCGCCACTCGATCCGAACTTCAACGGCTGCGGCCGCGTCCTGACGGACGAAAATGGCAAATATCGTTTTCTGACCGTCAAGCCCGGCGCTTATCCGTGGGGCAATCATCCGAACGCGTGGCGTCCGGCGCACATTCATTTTTCGCTGTTCGGGCCTTCCTTCGTCTCGCGCTTCATCACGCAGATGTATTTCGAAGGCGACCCGATGCTCGAATACGATCCCGTCTTCCAATGCGTGCCCGATCGGGCGAAGCATCGCATTCTCGCCAAATTCGATCTCGGCCTAACAGAGGAACGATTCGCGCTGGGCTTCCGCTTCGACCTGGTGCTGCGCGGCCCCGACGCTACACCGTCTGAGAATGGCCACGAGGAATAACATGGATCTCCATCACACCGCCAACCAGCCGATCGGGCCGTTCTATCACTTCGCGTTGACGCCCGACAATGACGCGGGCATTATGGCCGGGCCGGACGCGAAGGGCGAACGGGTCGATCTCGCCATCCGTTTGCTCGATGCCGACGGAAAGCCGGTCACGAACGGCATGATCGAGCTCTGGCAGGCGAGCGCCGCCGGCATTTACAACGACCCCGCCGACCCGGCGTTCCACGGCTTCGGACGCCTGGCCACGGATCGCGAAGGTCTCTGCCTGTTTCACACGGTGAAACCGGGACAGGTTGCGGGTTTGAACGGAAAACTCCAGGCGCCGCATATCAATGTTTCGGTCTACGCGCCGGGACTGACGAAGCGGGTTGTCGCGAGGATCTATTTCGCGGACGACCCGGCCAACGATTCGGATCAGGTTCTGGGACTCGCACCGGAGGACCGCCGCCAGACCATGTTGGCGCGCCAGACACTCGAAGCAGGCCGCTGGAATTTCGATCTCCATCTCTGCGGGCCCTGCGAAACCGTTTTCTTCGACATCTGACTTAATTCGCGGAAGGCTTTTCGGCGTGGTCGATGACGATCACCCCAACCATGCCGGGCTTGGACTGAAGTTTCAGCCCCACCTGTTGTACCGCGCGGAGCAATTTCACCTCTGAGTCGCTGGTCGCGTCATCCGGCGGAAAGTCGATGAGAAAATCGAAATTTCCTCTGAGGGCGGTCAGGTTAAGCACTGGCCGTTTGACGAGCGGGCCGAGTCTTTGAGCCAACATGTCCATGGTGGCGTTTTGTCCTCGCAGCGCATGCGGAAGGAAACTGACGAACGGTTGCTGCGTTGCGTCCCTTGGTGCGCTCAGTTTTGGACCGCCCTTGGCAATCGCCAAGGCGTAAATCGATTCCCTCTTTTGCTCCATATGCAGTTTCAACCGGAAGCGCTCCGCCAGCAGGCTTTGGAGCATCCGCCGCATTTCGGGGTTTGGAGGGGCTTTGAAGTTTTCCGGAACCCACCTGCTCAATGGCGCGGATGCCGGAGGCTTGGCCTCCACATTGTAGCGGTCAGCTTCGGCCCAACTCGGACCACCGAGAATGTTGTAATCCTCGATCGCGTATGCTTCGTGGATCAACATTTTCAAGGTGTAATTGAACGCTGTCACCCTGCCTCCGGGGTAAGTGAAGATACCAACGACGCGTGTCTCTTCGCCGGCCGGCTTTACCGAAGCGACCTCAAACGCCGGCGAAGAATCAGCGTACAGATACGTGACGAGACAAAAGCCTGCGAATAGTCGAATCATCCTTCGGCTCCCGTATAGTTATACGCCCGGAAGCGTCCGCACGTGGAATTCTCACTCTTGACTTCCGCCGCTATTTCCCATACAATGTTGGTGAAATAGGAAAGCGACATGCCGAAGCCGGATTCCCTGGGCCAATTCGAGCAACTGGTGCTCACCGCGATTCTCACCCTGCGCGACGATGCCTACGGCGTTTCCATTCACGCCAAAGCGCAGGAACTGGCCAAACCCAAATCCGTTTCGCTCGGCGCGATCTACGTAACGCTGGATCGCCTTGAGGACAAGGGTCTCGTTTCATCCCGCCTCTCCGATCCCACGCCCGAGCGCGGCGGCCGGGCCAAACGCTGCTACCAGCTCGAAGCTCTTGGCGAACGGGCGTTGCAGGAATCGGCGGTTACCGCCAAGCGCATCTGGGACGTGACGTCGGAAATCTGGGGCAAGGAATGGGCCAAAGCGCCCGCAAAGAAGTGGGGCAAGCAACCAATCTGATCCTATGGCCTCCAGTCCACCAGAACGGCTCGAAAAGCTCGCGGGCATCCTGATTCCTCCGGCCTGCCGCGAGGAAGTGCTGGGCGATCTGCGCGAGCGATACCGGAATCCGGCTCAGTATCTTGGCGACCTGATCGCGATACTGCCATTTCTGTTTCTGAGCCGCATTCGCCGGACTACGGACATGCAGCTGTTGCTGACGGACGCGCTCCTTGTCTACGGATCGTTCCTCGCGGCGGCGTGGTTCAAGGACAGAGCCGTTCTCGCGGACGATCGGGGTCTGCTGCATCTCGCTATCCCCGCCGCAATCACGCTCGCGTACCTGCTGCTGATGAATGCCCTGGTTCCGCCGTTCTGGCGAGTCGGTTTAAGCGGCCTGCTGACGCTCGGGTTGTTCTATTCCGGACTCGCGTCTTCCATGGATATCTACGGCTTCCTGGCCGGCCTGTTCCTCGATTCGGCGGTAAGGGCGCTGCTTGCGCTCGGCGTCAACCGGCCCCAAAGCGCGGCCGGGCCCGGTTTTGTGGTGAATCAGAGGGCGGAGCCTATCGAAATCTCCCGAAGCGCAAAGCTCGTGCTGAACGTGGCGGTCACCGCGGTTTACGTGGCGGTCGCTGCGGCGATCGTCGTGTACATTCCTCGCGCGGTTTTCCTGGTTGTGGTGCTTCTCGCCTGGGCCGCAGGTTATCAGTTCCTCAAGAATCGTTAGAAAAGGAAACGATCGATGAACAAGAACAAAATTGTCTTCTGGGTGGTGCTGGCCGTCGTCGCCGCCACGCTGGTAATGGTGGTCGGAAATCGCGGCCGTCAGACGAGAGCGACCTACGCTGAATTCCTGGCGGAAGTACACTCGGGCGAAGTCGCCAAAGCCACCATCGCGGTCGCCGAGACCCGAGTCGACTACATTCTCAAAAATGGCGCGCGTTTTCAGGCAATCGTGCCGAGCAACTACAATGAAGCGCTCGCGGCGATGAAAGCCAGGAGGGTGAACGTCAACATCGAGAGCCTGTCGTGGCGAAACATTCTGCTCAACTCAACGCCATTCCTGGTTCTTCTCGGATTCTGGTTCTTCATGATGCGTCAGCTGAAGAACAAGCCCGGACCGCCGCGCCCGGCCTAGGCCTAGGGGTTCCGGCCAACCACTCCCTCGCCGTCGTGGCTCAGACACCGCTACCGAGCCGCGACCGCGAGGGAGCGTTCTGCGCAGACTGTGATAGTTAATAAGCCTCGGTCAGGCTTTCGCGTCGATGATGAACGTCGGCGCGAACCCCGAAGCCGGCGAATAGCTCCCCGGGCCCGCGGTCGACACGTAACTTGAGCACCCGGCCACTTTGCCGAGAAACGCCTGCGGCTGCACGTCCACCTGCATCTCCTTGAATTCGAGATGCCCGTAGTTCATCAACGGAAACACGGTGCGAGCCGGCTTGACCCGTTCCTGCACCACATACGGCGCGCGCTGCGCCTCGCGGATCGCCCGCGCCCACGAGCCTTCGTCATGCTCGTAGCCGATATAGCTGTGCATGTCGCTGTACTCGTCGTTCGGGCGCAGCACCAGGTTTTCCCGGTTCTGTTTGATGTATTCGAGCAGATCGGGGATCGCTTCCTCGTGATAGGTCGATTTCCCCGCCTTCACCACGCGCGTCCACGGCACGTGTTCGCGAATGGCCTTGCGTTCATGCGGCGGAAACTTCGCGGTCAGCGTCTCATCGGTGAGCAGCGCGAACATCGCCTTCTTGTGCGACAACTCCGAGCGGAAGCTGTTCACGATGCAGACGCGCCGGTCGCGATACGCCTGCACCAGCGGATGATTCAGCGTAAACCGCAGCAGAAACTCCTGCGCGCTGATGCGGCGATAGATCAGATCGATATCGAACGCGCCCGCGCGCAGCACGCCGTTGCGATACTCCAGCTGCTCGGGCGCCACCAGCTCCGTCTGAAAACCTTCGGCGCGGAAGAAGTCGCGATAGATCTCGTATTCGCTGCGGCCCGTGGGATCGCGGAATTCCAGAATGGCGATATTCGGGTTCGGTTTCGCCGCGGGCACGTTCGTTGTGAACATCCCGTACGCCTTGAGCAGCGCCGTCAGAAACGGTTTCTTGCCGCCGACGCGCGTCAGATTGTAGCGCCGCCGGAATTCCTTCACCGGAGGGCAATCGTAGAACAGGTCCGACAGCCCTTCCGACCACGCCGCGCCCGTCAAAGCGTCCGCGTTATACTGCATTACATGCAGCG
>JASHSD010000446.1 GCA_030036985.1 Bryobacteraceae bacterium | reverse complement strand
ACCTGCAGCGGGACATCCTGCATTCCGCCGCGCACGCGCGAAGTGAGCGCGATGCTGAATATGGCCGCGTCTGCGCCGGCTGCCGCCGTGAACATCCCAGCAGGCTATATCGAAGCGAAGCCCGAAGCGCCGAAGCCGATAACCACGGCCGGGACCACGGAGACGGGCGGTCTCTTCGCGTTTCTCGCGGTGGCCTTCGGATTCGGCCTCGCCGCCATTTTCACTCCGTGCGTTTTTCCGATGATCCCGATCACGATGTCCTACTTCGTGGGTCAGCGCGGCGGATTCCGTCAGGCCGTGACCTTCTGCCTCGGCATCATCGTTCTGTTCAGCGGACTCGGCCTGATCCTGACGCTTGCCCTCGGCCCCGCGGCCGTGGTGCAACTCGGATCCAACGCCTGGGTGAACGGCTTCATTGCCCTGATCTTTTTCATCTTCGGCCTGAGCCTGCTGGGAGCATTCGAGATCACCATTCCGTCGGGCGTATTGACGAAGCTCAACGCGGCATCGGGACAGGGCGGCTTCGCCGGCACGCTGCTGATGGGCCTCACCTTCGCGCTGGCTTCCTTCGCCTGCGTCGGACCGTTTATGGGAACGCTGCTCGCCGCATCGGTGGGCGACGACAAGCTGCGGCCGGTTCTCGGCATGCTGGTCTTCGCCAGCGGACTGGCGCTGCCGTTCTTCTTCCTCGCGCTGTTTCCAAAATATCTGGAGAAGCTGCCGCGCTCGGGCGAATGGCTGTCGCGCGTGAAGGTGGTGATGGGCTTCCTCGTGCTCGCCGCGATGCTGAAGTATCTCTATAGTCTGGATGCCGTGCTGCAGACCGGCTTCCTCACGCGCGAGCGATTCCTCGCCGCATGGGTCGTGCTGTTCGCGATGGCGGGATTCTACCTGCTCGGATTCGTTCGTCTGCCTGGTATCTCGCGCGATGCGGAACTAGGTGTGGTGCGGCTGCTGATCGGAATCGTTTTGGTAGTCTTCGGACTGAGCCTCGTGCCCGGAATGTTCGGGACCAGGCTCGGCGAAATCGAAGCCTACATTCCGCCGCCAGCGAGCGGAACGGCGGGCAACACCGATCTCGCCTGGATCGAGAACGATCTGCCAACCGCCTTCGCCAAAGCCAAAGCCGAAGGCAAAATGGTGCTGGTCAACTTCACCGGCTACGCCTGCACCAACTGTCATTGGATGAAGGCGAATATGTTCACCAAACCGGAGATTGAACCGGTGATGAAGAACATGGTGCTGGTGGACCTCTATACCGACGGCACGGACGCGGCTTCCGAAACCAATCAGAAGCTGGAAGAGGCTAAGTTCCAGACCGTCGCCATTCCGTTCTATGTTCTCTACGATGCGAATCAGAATGTGGTCGCGACGTTTCCGGGCCTCACCCGCAAGCCCGACGAATATCTGTCGTTCCTGAATAAGAAGCCGGCCGTTACGCAGCCTGCCGCGCCGGTTAACGCGAGTCTCGACGGCGCGCCATTCAAGACCCTCGACGGCGCCGATCTCTCGACTGCGGATTGGAAAGGCAAGATCGTGGTCCTCAACTATTGGGCGACATGGTGTGTGCCCTGCCGTTCGGAGATCCCCGAATTCAATCGCATCCACGACGAGCTGGCGTCGAAGGGTGTCGAGGTGGTCGGCATCTCGATGGATGAGGACGGCGCCGCGGCGGTGAAGCCGTTCCTCCAGAAGACGCACATGAACTACACCGTCGGCCTTGGCTCCGGATCGATGGAGACGTTGCCGGTAACCGTGGTGCTGGACCGCAACGGCAACACCGTCGAGCGCCTCGGCGAACTGCCCACCTTGGATCAGATCCGCGCCGCGATCGAGAAAGCCCGCCTCGCTTCGTAACAACCGGCCAGGCCGATTGCCGATCGCGCGCGCCACATGCCGATTTATCGGCAGTTAAACTGAACAGTTAAACTTGCAAGTTTTCCTGTTTTCTGCCAAACTGAAATTGCGATGGCGAGAAAGACCCTCGATCTCGACGTGGCGGAGCTGACGCACGCACTCGGGCTGCTGGTGCGGCGCATGCGCGCGGCTGCCGCTTCGCACGATCTTTCTTTATCGGAATCCGCCGTCATGGCGCGGCTCGACAGAAGCGGACCGGCAACCACGGCCGAGCTGGCGCGGGCCGAAGGCGTGAGGCCGCAGTCGATGGGCGCTATCGTCGCATCGCTGGAGCAATTGGGTCTGGTGGAGCGCAAGCCGCATCCGTCCGACGGGCGGCAGGTCAATATTTGCCTGACATCCAAAGGCTCCGCGGTGCGAAAAAGCGCCACCGACGCCAAGCGCACATGGCTGGCTCAGGCCGTCGCGCGGCTGGGCAAACAGGAACAGGAAGCCCTGTTCGCCGCGGGAGAAATCATCAAACGGCTGGCGGAATCGTGACGCCTCTCCTCGGGTCGGTGGAGCACGCGTGGCGAGCGCTGCGGCATCGCAACTTCCGGCTCTTCTTCGCGGGGCAGAGCGTCTCGCTGATCGGCACCTGGATGACGCGGCTCGCGACCGGTTGGCTGGTCTATCGGCTGACGCATTCGGCGCTGCTGCTGGGGGTTGTCAGCTTCGCGGGGCAGATCGTGGCTTCGGTGCTGGGGCCGCTTGCGGGCGTGTGGGTCGAGCGGCTGAATCGCCGCAAACTGCTGGTCTGGACGCAGGCGGCCTCCGCCGTGCAATCGCTGGCGATGGCCGCGCTCACTCTGGCCCAGGCGATCACGTTACGGGAAATCATCGCGCTGGCCGCGATGCAGGGCGTGATCAACGCGTTCGACATGCCGGGCCGCCAATCGTTTCTGGTGCAGATGGTGGACGACCGCAACGACCTCGGCAACGCCATCGCCATCAACTCGTCGATGGCCAATGGCGCGCGCCTGATCGGCCCCGCTGTCGCGGGTTTGGTGGTTGCGGCCTTTGGCGAAGGCTGGTGCTTTCTCATCGACGGCTTCAGCTACTTCGCCGTGATCGCGTCCCTGTTGATGATGCGCATCCCGCCCGCGCAGGCGCGCGCTCATGCCCGCGGCCTGCTCGAACAGATGCGCGAGGGCTGGGACTATGTGCGCAACTTTCGTCCCGTGCGCACGATTCTTCTTCTTTTCGCGTTTATCAGCCTGATGGGATTTCCTTACAGCGTCCTGTTGCCCGTCTTCGCCGGCCAGGTGCTGCATGGAGGCGCCGCGACGCTCGGCTGGCTCACGGGCGCTACAGGCGTGGGCGCGCTGGTCTCGGGTCTTTCGCTGGCGGCGCGCAAGTCGGTCGTGGGGTTAACGCGAATGCTGCAGATCGCGAGCGCCATGCTGGGCGGCGCGCTGATCCTTTTCGGCCTTTCGCACACGCTTGAAATATCGCTCGTACTGATGGCGTTCGTCGGCTTCGGTCTCATGCAGAGCGCGGCCGCCAGCAATACGATCGTCCAGTCGCTGGTGACGGACGACAAGCGCGCCCGCGTGATGAGCTATTACACGACCGCCTTTCTCGGCGCGGCGCCGATCGGAAGTCTGCTGGCAGGCGCACTGGCTCATCGAATCGGAGCGCCCGACACCGTCATTCTGACCGGCTCCTGCTGCATCGCCGGGTCGTTATGGTTCACGTTCAAGCTGCCCGGCGTCGATGCCGCCGTGCGCCCGATTTGCCGGAAAAGCGGTGATCTGACCCTTCAAATGGACACGCTGAAAGGACAAACCGAATGAATTGGTATCACTACGTTGCCTGCTTCTTCGCCGGATTGTTTGCCGCCAATGTCGTGCCTCATTTTGTGCACTGCATCTCCGGCGATCGTTTTCCGACACCCTTCGCCAACCCTCCCGGCAGAGGACTGTCCTCGCCGACGGTCAATGTTCTTTGGGCGCTCCTGAATCTGGCGGCTGCGTACGTCCTCGTTCAGGCAGGCAGGGTTTTCACCGGAGGCGCCACGGCGGCGGCCGTTTTCTTCGCAGGCATTGCGGTTCTCAGCATTCTGTCCAGCGTGCGTTTCGCCCAGAAACAAGCGGATTGAATTCGTTGTCTCTCACCAAACTCAATACCATCGCCGCCTTAATCGTGATCGATCTGCAAAAAGGCATCGTCGCGCTTCCCGCCGCGCATTCGACATCCGAGCGCCAGCACGACGTGAGCCAAATGTTCGTGACGGGCGTTGCGACGTACGTATGGGGCAGGATGCTCGCGTTCTTCGCGTGGCGCGGACTCCCAGTCCGCCGTTCCCGCACTCTTGGGGGCACTTGTCTTCGACCCGGGCAAGCGTCCCGATGAGTCGGGACGCGGCGCGCACGAGTGCGCGCGCCACACTCGTCACGACGTCGTCAACACCACGCGAAACCGCGCCTTGCCACTCATCATGCGTTCATAGGCCTCGGCGGCGCGTTCCAGCGGGTAGATCTCATTCATCGACCGCACGCCGGAAATCGCGCTGAACGCCAACGTGTCCTCGCTGTCGCTCGCAATTCCCGAATACCATCCCTTGATCGATTGCCGGCCGCGCAGCAACTGCACCGGCGAAACCGAAATCGGACCTGCCGCCCCGATCAGCATCATGGTCCCGTTCACGGCAAGACCGCCGATCACCGCTTCCATGGCATCGGCGGCGGTGACCGTGGCCAGGATGACCTTCGCGCCGCCGAGGTGCTGCAGCTCCGCCGACGGGTCCTGCGCCTGGTTGTCGATATAACGCCACGCGCCGAGCGTCTTCGCCAGCGGCGCTTTATCCTGGCCACGGGCGATCGCGGCCACACGGAACCCCATCTTCGCCGCGAACTGCACGCCGAGATGGCCGAGCCCGCCCAGTCCGACCACCGCGACCAGATCGCCGCCGCGCGCGCCGCTGTTGCGCAGGCAATTGAATGTCGTCACGCCGGCGCACATCAGCGGCGCCGCGTCTACCGCCCCAAGATCGTCCGGAACCCGCGCCAAGGCCTCCGTGCGCGCAATCAGATAATCCGCGTATCCGCCGTCGCTCGTAATGCCGGTGACGTGCGTCGCCGTCTGACAAGCGAAGAAATCGCCGCGCCGGCAGTTTCCGCAATAGCCGCAATAGCCGCCGTTCCAGCCGATGCCGACGCGATCGCCGGCTTTCCACGCCGCGACGCCCGAGCCGACCGCGTCCACTACGCCTACCACCTCGTGCCCCGGAACGCGTGGATATTGCATGCCGGGAAACAGCCCGCCCTTGGTATATGAATCGCTGTGGCAGATCCCGCAGGCCTGCACCTTCACCCGCACCGAACCCGGCCCCGGCTCGGGGATCTCCCGCTCCACCAGTTCGAGCGGCCCGCCGGGCCGCGGAACCTGTACCGCGCGCATTTTTCCCATTCCTTCAATAACAACACGAACCGTATGTTTGCCGCGTTAAAATGAGAGTAGTTCCTCTCCGCAAATGAAAATAATTTCACTGATTGCTTCGATCGTCCTGGTTCTGTGTGTCGATTTTGCCTGCGCCCAAAAGGCGGCGGGGCCGACGAACGAAAAAGCTCCCGAAGTCTACCGCGTCAGCATGGACACTTCGCGCGGCCCCGTGGTTATCGAGGTCACGCGCGCCGACGCGCCCATCGGCGCCGACCGTTTCTACAATCTGGTGAAAGCCGGGTATTTCGACGGCGCCCGATTTTTCCGCGTAGTCCCCGGTTTCATGGTGCAGTTCGGCATTGCGGCCAATCCCGCCGTCACCAAAGCATGGGACGTGCCCATTCAGGACGATCCGGTGAGGACCAGCAACGTGCGCGGGACCATCACCTTTGCCGCGCAATCGTCGCCGAACACCCGCACCGCGCAGGTTTTCATCAACTACGCCGACAACAGCAGGCTCGACAGCATGCGGTTCGCACCGTTCGGCAAGGTGGTCAGCGGGATGGAAAACGTCGACCAGATTTATTCCGGCGACGGCGAAAATCCGGATCAGACGCAGATCGAGGATCAGGGGAATTCATATCTGGAAAAGAATTTCCCGCACCTCGACTACATCAAAACGGCTCGGATTGCGCAGTAGCCGCTTCGGCTTCGTCGAGCGCCTCCATCCATTTCGTGACGATACGCCTCGGATCTTCCGCGAGGTCGACCGCTTCCTGCCCGGTCAGTTGGTCGTCCCGCAGGAAGACGGCGACGATACCGTCGGGCATCGGACGCAGTTCCAACCGTTGCCCCCGCGCCTCCAGTCGAAGCGCGGTATCGATCCACGCCAGGTTCACTTTCATCCGCCGCTCGCCTCCGGCGAGGGTGGCCTGACGCATCAATTCCTGCGCGAATGGTTCCCGTTTCAGCCGTTCGGCCCACGGCGCGATCGCCAGCACCCGGCCGCGGTCGGTGTCGCGTCGGCGGGCGTCGTCCATACCCTGCTCGCGGTTTTCCAGCGCCTTCAGGTTGTTTTCGAGATTGTCGAGAAAGCTCACCATCCCATTTTCCCCGGCGGCCCATTTTCCCCGGCGACCCGCGATAAAATAAAAACTCCCCATCGACTTTTTTTCAGTTGTGTACGTCTTGCCACCAGGAGCCGGAGTTTGATCTTTCGGGCCGTCGAAGACGCGGACCTGATTACGCGCATTCGCCGCGGCGATATCGAGGCGTTTAACCATCTCGTCTCGCGCTGGGAGAAGCGCGTCTTCAATTACCTTCTTCGCCTCAGCGGCAGCACGGAAGACGCTATGGACCTGAGTCAGGACGCTTTTCTGAAGGCTTATCAGAACATCCGCAAGCTCGATGACCCGGCGCGATTCGGCCCCTGGCTGTACCGCATCGCGCATAACGAGGCGCATTCGCTCTTCCGCAAACGCCGGCCCGAAACGGCGTTGGAAGAGGCGCCGATCGAGCGCCGCGCCGCGCCGGGTTTTTCGATGGATCTTTCGCTCGCCGTCACCGCGGCGCTCGACCGGCTCAGCCCGGATCAGCGCGAAGCGGTGGTGCTGAAGGTTTACGAAGGTTTCAAGTTCGACGAGATCGCGGAGGTTCTCGAATGTCCGGTGTCGACCGTGAAGTCGCGGTTGTACACGGCGC
>JASHSD010000445.1 GCA_030036985.1 Bryobacteraceae bacterium | reverse complement strand
AGCATGATTGGACACAGCAGGGCGCGACGGAATGGATACACAACGCCGCGGATATCGACCGATCGGAAGTCGTTTGGGCCATCGATCTCGGAGCCGACAAAGACGCGAAACTGCGTCGATACTATCCGGATCGCAAAGCCTGGCTGATCGAGCCCGACGCTCGTCCACCAAAACTGACCGCCTTTCCGCCCCAACCTTGAGCCCGTCCTGCTAGACTACCGGTTCATGCGCTTCGCTACCTTCGAGCATCACGGCCACGATCACGCAGGCGTGGTAAAGGACGATTCCATCATCAGCCTGAAATCGGCCGGATTCGACGATCTGCTTTCCGTGATTCGTGGCGGGGCGGAAGCTCGTCGGAAGATTTCCGCGTTCGCAGCCGATGCTCCCGCCACAGCGAAATTCCCGCTCGCTTCCGTCAGGCTTCGCGCGCCGATTCCCAAGCCGCCGAAGATTCTCTGCATGGGCCTGAACTATCGCGATCACGCGCTCGAAGCGAAGCTGGAAATCCCGAAGGTTCCGGTCCTCTTCGCCAAGTTCAACAACACGGTGATCGGGACAGGCGACAATATTGTGCTCCCGAAGAATTCCCGCAAGCCGGATTACGAAGCCGAGTTCGGTTTCGTCATCGGCAAAGGCGGCAGGCACATCGATTCGGGGAACTGGCGCGAACACATCTTCGGATACATGAACTGCAACGACGTGAGCGCCCGCGACTTTCAGATCGCGGTTTCGCAGTGGACCATGGGCAAGAACTTCGACACCTTCGCGCCCATGGGTCCATGGATCGTCAGCGCGGATGAGATCGAAGACCCGCACAACCTGGACATTGCGCTGACCCTCAACGGCGAGCGCATGCAGCACTCCAACACGCGCGAGTTGATCTTCAAGATCCCGGAAACGGTCGCGTTCCTTTCGAGCGTAATGACTCTCGAGCCGGGCGCCGTCGTGCTCACCGGCACGCCCGCGGGCGTGGGCTTCGGACGCAAACCGCCGCGCTGGCTCGTGCCCGGCGACGAGATTGTGGTTCAGGTCGAAGGGCTGGGCGAACTGCGGAACGTCTGCGTCGCGGAGGCCTGAGCGGTCGACAATTCCTCGACCGCTTCGGCGAACTCGCGATAGTTCACCGGCGGTTCGCCGCCGAACACCTGTTTCAGCCCGAGCTGAGCGCTCCAGTCCATCCGGCGCGCCGTGGCTTCGGCCATGATCGGCTCGACGCCCATCGAGCGAAGCGTCTCCGAGACTTCTTCCATTTCCCTCGCGCGGCGTTCGCCGTGCACCGTGAGGCGGCCCACCATGTAGGTCGCCATGCGCGGCCAATCGATGCCCGGAAACGTCTCAGCCAGCGATTTGAAAACGCCCGCTTCGGCCCCGTATCGCGCGGCGCCCAGCACACACTCCGTCAGCAGCGCTTCCATGCCCTTCACGACAATGCTGCGGCACATCTTGGTAGCCGCGGCCTGTCCCACCTTCGGCGATGTGTATTCCATACGCATGCCGAACGGCTTCATGCGTTCGATGAACTCCTCGGCTCCGGCGCCGCCGACCAGCATGGGCGCCTTATGCGCGTATCCCGGGATGGGCGACATCACCGCCACTTCCACAGAACGCGCACCTGTTGCCGAGATCACGCGATCAATCGACTGCTTGACGGCCGGAGAGACGGAATTGAGGTCCGCGTAGAGATGTCTGGAGCCCAGCCCTGGAGCGGTCTGTTGCGCGGCGATGAGGGCCTGGTCCGAAGTCACGGTGGAAAAGACGATTTCGCTCAGATCCGACAATTCGCCGTTGGAATCGGTCAGCCGCACGCCGGTTTCCTGCGCCCGCTGCCGAATGATTTCGCCGCGGCCCGCGGTCCACGTGTGGATATCGTAGGCGGCGATCTGCTCAATCCCGGCCGAGCGCAATCCGCGGGCGATGTGAAACCCGGCCTCGCCGAATCCGACGAAACCGATGCTTGGGTTGGTGTTCATTGCAGTCAAAGTGTACCAGGCTGAGCTGGGGCAACCTGAAAAACCCGCTCGCTTACGCGCGCGGCTCGGAAAATACGCGATCTGCCGAGCCGCGACCGCATGGAAGCGCAAAGGGCGCTGTCCCGCGCCGCAATACGACGGGGGAACTCGTTATTCGTGCGGAGCGGACGCGACCCGTTTTACGCGTATTCCTCAGAAGCCATGTATTAATCTCCTATGCAGAACCACGCGCGAAAGCCCGTGTCGAGGCCCAGGCGCAGCCGCGGCAGATGACGCGCGGCAAACAGTGCATAAGCGCTGGCGGGCGCGACGCGGCGGATCTCCTCGTATCGCGTGATGGCTTTGAGCCGCGCCGCGTCTTTCTGCCGATCGTTCTCCGCGCGCCGCGGATAATGGCCGAAGGTCTCTTCATCCGCCGGCGCGAACGAAGCCGACCACCAGCTTTCATATGCCGTCGCGACGCCGAACAAAACCTGCACTCGCACCGGCGACCGCGGATAACTCGCGAGGAATGCCTCGCCATGCTGAATCACCTCCCGAAAACGATCCGGATTTTCGGGACAGCTGTATCCATCGAACGAAGGATTCCAGCCGAACTGCTGCAGCAGGAGGAGGAAGCCGTATTGACCCCACACGGTGTTCGGGTATTTTCGCCACACTTCCGACAGCAGATCGTGGTCGTACTCGATCCCCTCCTTCCGCTGAGGGCCCAACCGAACTCCGAATGGGGCAAGTTTCCGCCGAGCCGCTTCCGCTTCATGCTTCCCATCGCTCAAACTCCCGCTCAGGACAAATGCCAAATCGTCTGCGCGGACCAGCATTCCGGCCTTGCGATTTCCAT
>JASHSD010000444.1 GCA_030036985.1 Bryobacteraceae bacterium | reverse complement strand
CGACATAAGCCAGACCCACGCGCGCGCCATCCCGCGCGACGGCCGCCAGATAGTTGTTCTCGTGCGAGCGGAGCAGGTGCGCGTCGGTAGCGGTGCCCGGCGTGACAATGCGCGTGACCTCGCGCCGCACCAGCTTTTTCCCCGCCCCGGCCTCTTCCATCTGATCGCAGATGGCGACGCGATAGCCGCGTCCGATCAGCCGCGCGATGTAGCCTTCGGCGGCGTGATACGGGACGCCGCACATCGGAATGGCCGCGCCCTTTTCTTTGTTGCGCGCGGTGAGGGTAATTTCGAGTTCACGCGCGGCGACGGCGGCGTCGTCGAAGAAAAGCTCGTAAAAATCGCCCAGCCGGAACATCAGCAGCGCGCCGGGGACCTGTTGCTTAATGGCGTGGTACTGCCGCATCAGCGGCGTGGATGCCGTTTCCGCAGTCATTGGGGAAACTTCTATTGTGCACTCCCTCTGTTCTATGCGTCGTGCGGAATGGACACGCGACTTCAGTCGCGTTTTGGACCCCATGTTCAAAGACGCGACTGAAGTCGCGTGTCCGAACCACATAGAGCGGAGCCGCGCCGGCGCGATAAGCTGACTTTATCCCCAGATGAACCTGGTCTCCGTTTCCACGACCACGCCCGTCCCGCAGGCCAACGCCCGATTGGTCGACGCCGCGGCCCTCGAGCGCGAATTAAAATCGCGGATCGAAGGCGAAGTCCGCTTCGACGCCGTCTCGCGCGCCCTCTATTCCACCGATGCCAGCGTTTATCAGATTCCGCCGCTCGGCGTCGTCCTCCCCAAATCCCGCGAGGACATCATTCGCATCGTGCAAATCGCCGACCAATTCCGCTGCCCCATCACCTTGCGCGGCGGCGGCACCGCGCAGGCCGGCCAGGCCATCGGCGCGGGCTTGCAGGTCGATACCTCGAAATATTACAACCGCATTCTCGAACTGAACGCGGTCGAGCGCCGGGTGCGGGTCCAACCCGGCATCGTTCTCGACGAATTGAACGCCCAACTCAAGCCCCACGGACTCCGCTTCGCTCCCGACGTCTCGACTGCCAGCCGCGCCACCGTCGGCGGCATGATGGGCAACAACTCCAGCGGCGCGCGCTCGATTCTGTACGGCAAGACCATCGATCACGTCATCGCGCAGGAAGTCGTGCTGGCCGATGGGAACATCGCGAACTTCCGCGCGCTGACCGGCGCGGAACTGGAAACGGCGGTCCAGGGCGAGACGCTCGAAACCGACTGCTACCGCACAGTGCGCCGCGTCGCAACCGAATGCGCGGACGAAGTCGAGCGGCGTTTCCCGAAGGTCATTCGCCGCGTCGGCGGATACAATCTCGATGAATTTACCCATCCCGACCGCCCGTTCAACATGGCGAAGATGATGGTGGGTTCAGAGGGAACTCTCGGCGTGGTTCTCGAAGCCACGTTGAACCTCGTGCCGCTGCCGAAGGCGAAGGCCGTGCTGGTGGTCCAGTTCGCGGACCTCCTCGAAGCGCTCGCAGCCACGCCGCTGATCCTGCATCACACGCCATCGGCCGTCGAGGTGATGGACAAATTCCTCCTCGATCACACTTATCTCAGTCCCAATCTACAGCGCGTGCGCGAGACGTTTATCGAAGGCAGTCCCGGCGCGATCCTCTGCATCGAGTTCTACGACGACGCGAAAGAAAATCTCCCGCCGCGGCTTGCCGCCTGTGAAGACGACCTGAAGCGCAACGGCTTCGGCTATCGTTATTTCCACGCCCTCGAATTGCCCACCCAGGCGCGGGTCTGGAATCTGCGCGAAGCGGCGCTGGGCCTTTCGATGACCATGAAGGAGGATTCGAAATCGCTCTCCTTCGTCGAAGACACAGCCGTCGCGCCGGAGAAACTGCGCGACTACATCGAGCGCTTCCTCGCCCTGATCCGCAAGCACAACACAACGGCCGGCGTTTACGCGCATGCCTCCGTGGGTTGCCTGCATGTCCGCCCCGTGGTGAACATGAAAACCGCCGAGGGCATTCGAAAATTCGAAGCCATTGCCACTGATGTCGCCGATCTCGTCCTGGAGTTCGGCGGCGCGCTCTCGGGCGAGCATGGCGACGGCATGGTGCGCAGTCCGTTCATGGAAAAAATGTTCGGACCCGTTCTTTACGACGCTTTCCGCACCATCAAACGCACCTTCGATCCGCACGGTATTTTCAACCCAGGCAAGATCGTCGACAGCCCGCCGCTCACGGAAAATCTCCGCTTCGGCGCGGGCTACGTCAGCGCTAACCCCCGCACATATTTCGATTATTCCGATTACGGAAGCATGGGCGGCGCGGTCGAAATGTGCAGCGGCCTGGGCGTTTGCCGCAAGACGCTCGAAGGCACGATGTGCCCGTCGTACATGGCGACGAAAGAAGAATCGCACACCACGCGCGGCCGCGCCAATGTGCTGCGGTTGGCGATGGGCGGGCGTCTGGCCTCTGCCGGGCTCGACGATCGCGGCGTTTATCGGGCGCTCGACCTCTGCCTCGAATGCCGCGCCTGCAAAGCCGAGTGCCCTGTCGGCGTCGATATGGCGCAGTTCAAGAGCGAATTTCTTGCCAATTATTGGCAGAGCTACGGCACGCCGCTGCACGCGAAGATGCTCGGGAACGTGCGCACATT
This sequence comes from Bryobacteraceae bacterium, assembly GCA_030036985.1. Taxonomy (GTDB): domain Bacteria; phylum Acidobacteriota; class Terriglobia; order Bryobacterales; family Bryobacteraceae; genus BOG-234. Next base: position 7,150 of record JASHSD010000444.1, on the reverse strand, counting down.
CGCGGAGTTCGGCAGCCCATTCGCGCCGCTGGTGAACTGGATCACGGGGACGGCTCCTGTCCGCGCGATCAATGAAGCGGTCTTCGGAGTCGATCATCGCCGCACGCTCCCCGAACTCAGCCGCGAAACGTTCGCATCGAAGGTGAGGAACCGCGGCGCGAGCGATGCAGCCGTGCTGATGTTCAACGACACGTTTACCAATTTCTACGACCCCGAGATCGGCGTCGCCGCGTGGGACGTGCTGGAGGCCGCGGGGTTGAAGCTCGCGCTCGCGCCGAATCATTGCTGCGGCCGACCGCTGATTTCGAAAGGATTATTAGCCCAGGCCCGCAAACAGGCGCTTCGAAACACGAATTCCCTCTACGAAGCCGCGGCAGCCGGAAAAAAGTTCGTATTCTGCGAACCGAGCTGTCTTTCGGCGGTTCGCGAAGATGCGCCGTCGCTGCTGCGAGGCGATGATCAGAAACGCGCGCGCGTAGTCGCGGACGCCTGCGTGCTCTTCGAAGAATTCACCGGCGACCTCACGATTCCGCTGGAGCCAGGACCGTCGAAGATCCTGCTGCACGGACATTGTCATCAGAAATCGATGGGCCTTCTGCCCGCGGCGAAAGCGCTGCTGGAAAAAATTCCGGGCGCAACGGTGGTCGATCTCGACGCCGGATGCTGCGGCATGGCCGGCTCGTTCGGCTATTCGAAGGACCACTTCGAAGTATCACGATCCATCGCGGAACGAAGGCTGCTCCCGCAGGTTCGGGCGAAAGAGCCGGGGACCGCGATAGTGGCGGCGGGAACATCCTGCCGACATCAGATCGCCGATTTCACCGACGAAAATGCTGTGCACCCCGCCGTTCTGCTGCGCGCTTTGCTCAAGTGAGACACGCTATGCTTCCTATCCGCCAAACTGTTCTTCTCGATCTCCTGGTTCCTCCAATGGGCGCCTGCCTTTGGTGGCTGGTGGCACGTGGTTGGGTGGGGATCGTACAGATGGGGAAACCCTTTGAGACCACGAAGCGGCGTCAGAAGTGGGCATTCTGGGAAATGCTGGCCGCCGCATATCTCATGATGTTCGGATCTATCCTGTACGATCTGCTGCGCTCTTCCCTGAAATAGAGAACGCTCATGTCCGCTAAGAAACTACTGATGCTGGTCGGCGATTACGTCGAAGATTACGAAGTGATGGTGCCCTTCCAGGCGTTGCTGATGGTCGGCCACACGGTCCATGCCGTCTGCCCGAAGAAGCGCGCGGGAGATTTCGTGCGGACCGCGATCCACGACTTCGAAGGCGACCAGACCTACAGCGAAAAACGCGGCCACAACTTCACCCTGAACACGTCGTTCGACGCAGTCCGCGCCGAAGATTACGACGCGCTGGTCATCCCCGGAGGCCGCGCTCCGGAATACATTCGATTAGACAAGCGCGTGCTTGAAATCGTCCGGCACTTCGCCGACAAAAACAAACCCATCGCGGCCATCTGCCATGCCGCGCAGGTGCTCGCGGCCGCGGGCGCGCTGAAGGGCAGATCGTGCAGTTGTTATCCGGCGGTAGCGCCCGACGTCACCAGTTGCGGCGGAACGTTCGTCGATCTCGCCATGGACCAGGCCCACACCGACGGCAATCTCGTCACCGCGCCCGCCTGGCCCGCGCACCCGGCCTGGCTGGCGCAGTTTCTGCAAGTCCTGGGCACGCATATCGAACTCTAAGCCGGCAATACCCAGGACCTTCAACGTAAACCTTTGCCCGATCTGATATTTTAGTTTAAACTCAATCAATGGACGCCGCCATTCTGGACGCCATCGCATCCCCGCGCCGCCGCGAGATTCTGCGTCTCGTCTGGAATGAGGAACAGACCGCAGGAGCCATACATCGCGCCATGCCGGACGTGACCTTTGGAGCCGTATCGCTGCAACTGCGCTCCCTTGTCCAATCCGGATTGCTGGAAGCGCGCGCCGAGCAGCGCAACCGTTTCTACAAAGCCCGCCGCGAGGCCCTCGGCCCCGTCGCGGAAATGCTGGAGCGGATGTGGGACGACGCGCTCTGGAAACTCAAACTGGCTGCCGAACTCGAGCAAACCCGCCGCGGCCCGGCGCCCCGCAAACGCCGCGGCCGAAAACGAAAAAGCTGAGGATCTATGCCCGAACTGCCCTACGCGCTGGAGCGCACCGTCGTCATCAACGCAACGCCCGAAACCGGGTTCCGATTCTTCACCGACAGCGCCCGCTGGGCATCTTGGTGGGGCGTCGGCTCGACCATCGACGCCACTCCCGGAGGGCGGGTTTACATCCGTCATCCGAACGGAGTCGAGACGATCGGCGAGGTTATCGAACTGCAGCCTCCCGAACGGATCGTCTTCACCTATGGTTACGCCACCGGAAATCCGATTCCGCCAGGCGGTTCCCGTGTAACCATTCACCTTGCGCCGGACGCTGCCGGAACGCGCCTGCACCTTCGGCACGAGTTTGCCGAATCCGCGCACCGGGACGCTCACGTCCAGGGATGGCGTTTCCAGCTGTCGCTCTTCGGCAACGTGGTCGCGAACGAGGTCTCCGCCGGAGCGGCGGAAACGATCGATGCCTGGTTTGCCGCGTGGGCCATCACGGACGATCAGGCGCGCGAAGACGCATTTGCCAAAATCGTCGAACCCGGCGTCACCTTCCGCGACCGCCACAGCCTGCTCGATGGACTCGCGGATCTAACGGCGCACGCTGGCGCGGCCCAGCACTATAGCGCGGGCATTCGTTGGCGGCGCAAAGGCGCTCTCCGGCACTGTCAGGGAACGGTGCTGGCCGATTGGGTCGCCCTCGACAGCGACGGCAAAGATCGCGCTTCCGGCGCTATTGTCTTTGTCTTCTCGCCCGCCGGAAAGATCTCTTCGGTGACCGGCTTCGCCAACGCCTGATGCAGGTTCGAAATCTGCTGGCTTCAGCCTGATTTCTGCAAGAATCCCGCGCCCCGCCAGGATAGCGTATCGAGGGGCAGTTTCAAATGCACTATCGGATCACCGGACTCCTTCTGGCGGCGATGTTTGCCCTGCCGGCGGCGGCGCAACTCGACCCCTCCGGCGAATGGGCGCCGTTGTTCCACGAGGATTTCCCCGAGCGCATCCCCGGTCCCGAAATCGGCGACTACCTCGGCCTGCCGATCAACGCCGCCGCCCGCCTGCGGGCCGACACTTGGGACGCGTCCCTCCTGACCTTGCCCGAGCACCAGTGCAAGCCGCATCCTTCCGATTACGCCTGGCGCGGTCCCGCGAATCTTCGCATCTGGAAGGAAGTGGACCGAGAAACGCAACAACTCATCGCCTACCACACGCACATCTCATGGCAAGCTCCCGAGCGCATCATCTGGATGGACGGCCGTCCGCATCCGCCCGATTACGCTCCTCACACGTGGCAGGGCTTCTCGACCGGCAAATGGGAAGGCGACATCCTCACCATCACCACCGATCATCTGAAGAACGGCTGGATCAGGCGCAACGGCGTGCCCCGCAGCGACCGCGCCACTGTCACTGAACATCTCCTGCGGCACGGCAACATTCTGACCGTCGTGGTGATTGTGAACGACCCGGTGTATCTGACCGAGCCGTTCATCCGCTCCACGGATTTTCAGGCCGACGAGCGCCAGCAGATTGCGCCTTATCCCTGCGAAGCCGTGGTCGAAGTGGTGCGGCCCAAAGGCGAGGTGCCCAGTCATCTGCCGGGGACCAACACGTTCCTCACTGAGTTCCCGAAGAAGTACGATCTTCCTGCGGAAGCGCCCCGCGGCGGCGCCGAGACCATGTACCCCGAGTACCGGCTCAAGATGAAGCAGATGAAACCCGCGAAATGAAGACCAAACACATCGTGCTGCCGCTCCTCGCTCTGCTGTCGGCGCCTCTGTGCGCGCAGCAGCCGCGGAATGCCGATACCGGCGAGGTTCACGTCCTGCACGTCCAGGGCAAGGTTTACATGCTGGTGGGCGCGGGCGGCAACATCACCGTGCAGGCCGGAGACGAAGGCGTACTGCTGGTCGACGCGGGCCTTGCGAACATGTCCGATAAAGTGCTCGCCGCGATCCGCACGATTTCCACCAAGCCGATCCGGTACATCATCGACACCCACGTCCATCCCGATCACACGGGCGGCAACGAGAAGATTGGGGCCGCCGGCAGCACCATCACGGGCGGCAATGTGGTCGGCGATATCGGCGCGAGCGCGGGCGAAGGCGCCACCATAATCGCGGCGCAGGAAGTGCTCGACCGTATCAGCCGCAAGGACGGCGAAACGCCCGCGGCCCCAAGCAAAGCCTGGCCCACCGATACTTATATCACCGACGAAAAGGACCTCTTCTTCAACGGCGAGGCGATCCAGATATTTCATCAGCCCAAAGCCCATTCCGATGGCGACAGCATCGTGTTTTTCCGCCGGTCTGACGTGGTGAGCGTGGGCGATATTTTCGTGACCACCAGCTACCCGATCATGGATAGCGATCGCGGCGGAACCTATCAGGGCGTGCTGGACGGCCTGAACCACATCATCGACATTACGATTCCGGCGGAGAAGCAGGAAGGCGGCACCTACGTGATTCCGGGCCACGGCCGGCTTTGCGATGAAGCGGATGTGGTCGAGTACCGCGACATGATGACGATCCTGCGCGATCGCTTTGTCGACATGATCCGAAAGGGTATGACGCTCGAACAGTTCAAGGCCGCCAAGCCGAGCTCCGACTACGATCCGCTCTACGGCAGCGATAAGGGCTTCTGGACCACGGATAAGTTCTTAGAAGCGTCTTACAAGAGCCTCAAAGCCGGCAAGTAAGCCTCGAAAACTCCCACGCCAACCGCTAACCCATACCGAGCCGCGACCGCAAGGGAGCGTTTGACTTTAACCCACAATCTGCCGCGCCTCTTCGACGATCTGCGCCAAATGCTCCTCGCCGCGAAAGCTCTCAGCATAGAGCTTATAAATATCTTCCGTACCCGAAGGCCGCGCCGCGAACCATCCATACTCCGTCGCGACCTTCAATCCGCCGATAGGCGCGTCATTTCCAGGGGCCTTCGTCAGTCGCGCCGTAATCGGATCGCCCGCCAGCGTCGACGCCTTCACCGCATCCGGCGACAGCGCCTTCAGCTTCTCCTTCTGCTCGCGCGTGGCCGGCGTATCAATGCGCGTATAAAACGATTCCCCGAAGCACCGCGTCAAATCGCGATAATGCTCGCCCGGATCTCTTCCGGTCCGCGCCGTAATCTCAGCCGAGAGCAATCCGAGAATCAGCCCGTCCTTATCGGTGGTCCAAACCGATCCGTTACGGCGGAAGAAACTGGCCCCGGCGCTTTCCTCGCCACCGAAACAGCACGAACCGTCGAACAGGCCCGGAGCGAACCACTTGAATCCCACCGGAACCTCCCACAGCGTGCGATGCCGATCATTCACCACGCGGTCGATCAGACCGCTGCTCACCAGCGTCTTGCCCACCACCGCCGACTTCGGCCACTCCGGCCGATGCGTCAGCAGGTATTGAATGGCGACCGCCAGATAGTAATTCGGGTTCATCAGCCCGACCGAGCGCGTGATAATGCCGTGCCGGTCGGCGTCGGGATCGTTGCCCCAGGAGATATCGAAACGGTCCTTGAGCTTCACCGTGCTCGCCATCGCATAAGGGCTTGAGCAATCCATGCGAATCTTGCCGTCGTGGTCCACTGCCATGAACGCGAAGCGCGGATCAAGCTTCGGATTCACGATGGTCAGGTTGAGACCGTAGCGGTCGGCGATCGGCTGCCAGTACGGCAATGAAGAGCCGCCGAGCGGATCCACCCCGATGTTCAATCGCACCGCGCGAATCGCCTCCATGTCGATGACGTTGGCGAGATCGTCGACATACGGCGCAACGAAATCGATCTCCTGCACAGAGGAAGATCGCGCGCCGCGTTTCACCTCGCGATTCGCTCCGCGCAACAGCTCGTTGGCGCGGTTCTGAATCCAACCGGTGATGTCGGTATCGGCCGGACCGCCCTCCGGCGGATTGTATTTGAACCCTGCATCCTCGGGAGGATTGTGCGAAGGCGTCACGACGATCCCGTCCGACTGCGTTTTGTTATCGCGATTGAAGGTCAGAATCGCATGTGAAATCACCGGCGTCGGCGTCACGCCGTCGCCGCGCTGTATCCTCGTTTCGACGCCGTTGGCCGAGAGCACTTCGAGCGCGCTGTTCTGCGCGACGCCCGAAAGCGCGTGCGTGTCCTTGCCCATGAACAGCGGACCGCCGATGCCCTTCATCGTCCGGTACTCGCAAACGGCCTGCGTGATGGCAAGGATGTGCGCCTCGGTAAACGTGCCGTCGGCAGACGTCCCGCGATGTCCGCTGGTGCCGAAGCTCACCAGTTGGCCAGGGTCGGACAGATCCGGCTTGCGCTCGAAGTAATCGCGTTCAAGCCTGGCCGGATCGATCAGGATCTCCGGTGGCGCGGGTTTGCCTGCGAGAGGGTGAACGGCCATAGTCTTCTGATTATTTCAGGGCTGTCCGCGCAGGCTCACCGGCGGAAAGTACGCGCCCCGAAGTTCGCGTTTCCACCAGTTGCCGGTCCGGCGGCGTTCATCGGAATTGGTGAACTGATAGTCGTATTCCATGGCGCGAATGTACTTGGGCGGTTTGCCCGCGAACGGATCGTGGTCGAGCAATTCGATGACCGGAGCCGATCCCTGCAGCAGCTGCATCATGAAACGCAGCAGCCATGGATTCTCGCGGTAATTTCCCAGTGCGGCAAACCACATCTGCCAATCGAGCCGCGGCTGATCCGGCGCCACCCATGGGGGCGCGCGGTTGAGTGGACCCGGTTTGTACTTGAACACATAAGGCTGCCATTCCTTGCCATCGTTCGAACCTTCGATCGAAATCTCAGGCCGCTCGGTGGTCATATTCGCAAACAAGCCGTATTGATTGACCACCCCAAATGGCGCCACGGCGCCCTCAATTTCGTTCGCGGCCCCAGGCGTCCCCACCCCGAACATGTTAAAGAGCTGGGTTACCGAAACAGCAAGCACAAAAACGATCAGCGCCACCGAGAGCCTCTGATTCGCGCGCAGCGGCTTGGGCGATTTCGCGGCCCCTTTCAGCCATGACAGAAGCTTATCGTCCAGCAGGAAAATACAGAGCGCGAGCGTCAAATAATTAAAG
>JASHSD010000443.1 GCA_030036985.1 Bryobacteraceae bacterium | reverse complement strand
GTCGGCTTTCAGCAGGTTTCACCTTTGCTTCCGCGCTCTCGTGGCGCAGACTCTCAGTCTGCCCGTGCCCGGACTCCTCCGGGCACTTGTGGTGGGGCGAAGCATGCGTCCCGAAGAGTCGGGACGCGGCGCGCAGGAGTGCACACGCCACGGTTCGCTTCAGGCGACTTTCAGTCGCTGCGGATTCTACCGGCTTTCAGCCGGTAGTCGTTCAAAATCGTGATGAGCGCGAGCATGAAGTGGAAGCTGGGGAAAGCGAGAACTACCAAAATAAACCGCGCCGCCACTCGGCCGCGCCACGACCTCGAACACTATTGCCGCAACCTGAACGGCTGGCCTCGCTCCTGGATGGGGCTGGAAAAAGATCTGCCGCCGGGCGAGCAGTTGATAGCTCTGTTCCATCCGTTCCTCGAATATCTGGCGGCATCGGACCTGGCGCCCAGGACCATTCAGAAACACATCGATAACGTGTGGCTGCTGGGCGGGGAGTTCATCCGCGACCTCAACTACGATCCCTCTCTGAGAAAGAAACCAGTGGACGTGGTTCTACGGCGAATGATCGAGTCCGACGGCGGCCCGCTCTTGTATCACGGCGGTGAGGATGAACAGAGATCGTTCGATTCGACTTGCCGGAAGCTCCGCCGATTTCTCAACCAGACGGCTCGCTGACGCTCGCGTTACCCACAGATTTCCCCGGCGAGGCAGTTTTTTGAGCGCCTTCGGATTCTGTGTTAATCCCCTAACGTCCACTGCTTCTGCATTTTCAGTCATAGAGCGATTCCCTTTCTTCATTCGGTTTGGCTCCACCGCATTTCCCGGCGTCTGGCTGGCCGGCATCCGCCGCCGTTTTCCGGGATAACTCCAGTCGCCCTACAGCGCCCTTGCGGCGATGAACCGCTGAGTTCAACCGCCGGATGCGGAAACCGCACGTAAGGTGGTGTGGGAGGGTGACCGGGCGCAATCCCGGGCGCTCGACCTGATCATCTACTCGATCAAACTCCGTCCCGCAATCCGCTCCAGGATTGCCGAAGGCGCGCACGCCGGGTTCTCCAGCGTGTTGCGCGAAACGATCACCGTCTGCTCCAGCGCCAGCCTCCCGCCGAGCACCGCGTGCGGGGCCACGTCGGTGAACACCAGCCATGTCGAACCCGGCGGCAGTTCGAATCGATACTTCGGACAATCCCGCTGATACGCTTCGTTCCCCTTGAGCCAATCGTGGAAGTGCAGCATGAAAGCATCGTAGGGCGATCGATCCACCACCGGCAATCCGGCCTTACTCAGCGCTCGCATCGCGCTTCGGCGCAGTTTGCGCACTGACGAATCCGCCGTCTTCGCGTACTCCTCAATGCCCGCATTCTTCGCTTCCAGCGCGGCCAGCTTCGCGAACGGCTCCGACGTCATCCACTCGCGCGACTGCTCCGGGTTCACGTTGGTGAAGCAGCGCAGAATCAAATCCCCGAACACCGGCCGCGTCGGGAACGCATCCACATGCAGCAGATCGTTGCGCTTGGTCAGCGGCAATTCCCTGCCGCGCTCTTCGATGGAACGGAAGCTCGCATAATCGATCTTCCATGTGCGCGCATAGGCGGGAAGAATCCGCGCCATGAACGCCAGCGCCAGCCGCGAATATTCGCGCATAGCCTTGCGGATGGTCTCGGCTTCCGCCCGATCCACCAGCCCCGAGACCCGATCGATATTCGGCTTGTACGCGATGTTTTTGTGGATAGCGCGCGTGTCCTGCGTTGCGCCTGTGAGCGCCGTACGAACCTCTCGCGGGATTTCAAAGCCGCCATCGGGGAAGAAAAGAATATCGCCGCGCTCGAGCGCCACGCGGGCATCGGCCGCTTCATACGCGGATTGAAGCTTCACCCGCCCAGTGTAACCCGGCACGTCCGGCATAACCGGCGCGGTTATGGCCCTGGTCTATAGTGAAAAGTTGGCCTCATGCTCGAGTCCTGTGCGCTGACAGATACCGGCAAGGTCCGCTCGGCCAATCAGGACTGCTTCCGCATCGTTCCGGAGCTGGGTCTCTACCTGATCGCCGACGGCATGGGTGGCGCACGCGGCGGCGAACGCGCATCGCAGATGGCGGTGGAGGCCGTCACCGAGAACTTGGGACGTTCCGCCAACCGCGACGCGGCGGCTTTGCTGAGCGCAGTCGAAGAGGCAAATCAGCGCGTGCTGGCCGAATCGATTCGCGACCCGCGTCTCGAAGGCATGGGTACTACGCTGGTCGCGGCGCTCGAAACCCGGGAGAACGATATCGCCATCGCCAGCGTGGGCGACAGCCGCGCATGGCTTCTGGAACAGAAACGATTGAGGGCGATCACCGAAGACCAGACGTGGGTTCAGGAAGTCGGCCGCAGCCTGGGTCTGGACGAATCCAGCCTGAAGACTCACCCCATGCGGCACGTGCTGACCATGGCGGTGGGCGTCGGCGCGGCAATCAGGATCCGGGACTACGCGGTCGCGCTGCAGCCCGACGACATAATGATGCTGTCTAGCGACGGGCTGCACGGCGTGGTTGCGCGCGAGGATCTCGAAGCCATTCTGAACGCGACGCACGCCACGCTGCAGGACAAATGCCGGGAACTCATTGCAGCCGCCAACGCGGCGGGTAGTCCCGATAACGTCACAGTCCTGCTGATCCGACGGAGGAACTGATTCCTCCGCCGTATTCCAGGCTGCGAACCTACGCCGCGATCGGTTCCTGCCGGAGCCACTCTCTTAGCGCGTTCCGGTGCAGCAGGATGCCCTTGCGCGAATAGCGCAGATAACCCTGACGCCGGAACTGGTTCATATAGTGCGTCACGATTTCGCGCGACGTTCCGACATACTGCGAAAGCAGCTCGTGCGTGAACGGAATCATCTGCACCGAGCCGTCCTCCGCTTCCTGGCCGAGGCGTTCGGAGAAACGAATCAGCGCGCGCGCCAATCGCCGGGCGATGTTGTCGACCGAGAAACTCTCGATGCGGCTGCCGAAATCCATCGACCGCTGCACGAGCAGCTGCAGTAACGCGATCGCCAGCCGCGGACGGCGCGTGGCGATCTCTTCGATCTCCGCGGTAGTCCACGTCATCAGCTTGGTGCTTTCGAGGGCCACGGACAACTCGGTGCGCTGCGCCAGACCGAGAAACGCCGATTCGCCGAAGAACTCGTCAGGTTGATAAATGTCAACGACGACCTGTCGGCCGTCTTCTGCCAGGCGGCAGACCTTTACTTTGCCATCGATCACGAGGTAAATACTGGTGGAGGGCTGATCGTGGCCGTAGATCGTTTGACCCTTGCGGTATTCGAGGATTGTGGAGCAGGGAAGATGCGCCAGTGGGTCTTCAAGCGTTCTTTGCTGCGGTTGCGGTGCGGGTGCCATACTCATACCCATTTGTTGTCCTCTTTATATGAACGTTACAAAAAGTACGAAGTTACGTGTGAGTAATTTTACAGACTCGGTGTTTGTAAATTTGTTCACACCTACCAACGACGCGTTCAGATTAGCACGTACAATTCCACAGTACTATGCCTCCTCCGGATGTCAATGATTTCATAATGATCGGAGCACTTGGCCGGCTTCCGCGCGCCCGACGGATGTCGTTGCAAAGACGGCATTTTTTTCGCGTCTGTGAAATAACTACAGCAGTATTTTCAGTTCTTGCCGCCTCCGCTGCCGACTTTCATCCGCCCGGCGAAGGCCGCTACGCCATCATCACTGCGTCGGGAACCATACTACCGGGTGGACGTATCCTGCGCCCTTTGGGTACGAAAATCCCTACTGGCCCCGGCCCTGTGGGCGTCGCTGTGAACCGAAATGGAGTCGTGGCGACCGCCGACGGCGGCCCCGAACGGTCCGGAATTACAGTCATCGAGCCGCCTTCGGGCAAAAAACCCTGGCGGGAGCGGCATATCTGGGCGGACCTTCCGCGGAACGAGGCCTCCGGCGCCGCCGACCCGAACTGGACGACCGTTGCCGGCGGAATCGCCTTCGACGACTCGGGGAAGAATATCTGGATCTCCGAAGGCGCCTCGGGCAGATTGCGTTCGATCGATTGGATAACGGGCGCAAGCCGCCGCACCATCAGCGTGAACAGTCCCGAGCTTCCCGACAGCTTCACCGGCGGTCTCGCCTTCGACGACGTCCACCGGCTGATCTTCGTGCTTGACCGCAACAACGGCCGCCTGGATGTGGTCGACGTGAAGTCGGGACGCATGGTGGCATCGGCTGATGTTGGCGAAAAACCGTCGGCGATTTCGCTCGCGCCGGACCACGTCACAGCCTGGATCGCCACGACCGATTCCGTCTGCGCCGTCGATCTGCACGACGCCATGAAGCCCAAGCTTTCCGGCTGCGCCAGGACGGATTCGCTGGCGCAGGTGCTTGCCACGGCGGACCGCGTCTTCGTCTCCAATTCGCGCACCGATTCCATCACAGTTCTCGACCCGAAGGACCGCAGCGTCCTGGCGAAGATCCCCCTGCGCATCCCGTCGCTCGAACAGTACCGCGGGATTCAGCCGGCGGGGATGGCATACGATCCGGTCACGAGATGGCTGCTGGTCGCGGAGTCCGGCATCAACGCGGTCGGCATCGTGGATACCCGGAAGAACGCGTTGATCGGCCACTTGGCCGCCGGCTGGGCGCCCAACCGCGTGGCGATCTCGGGCGATCGGGTCTACGTGACGAGTGCGCTCGGCCGCGGCACGGGGCCGACCGATAGCCACGTCATCCTCGATTTCGGCGAGATCTCGTCGCTCTACCACGGCATGGTCACGGCGTTCCCGATGCCCGATGCGAGCGAGCTTCTCGCCGATAACGGAGCCGTCTTCGCGAACAACGGGTTTGTTCCCTGGATGCGCGACCGTCCGAAACCGCCGGATGCGATCCAATGCGTGGTGCTGATCGAGAAGAAGGGCCACGCGTTCGACGAAGTGCTCGGGGATGTCGCCGAAGCGGGTAACGGCAAGGTGCAATCGCTCCCGCGGCTGGCGCGCTTCGGCATGCACGGCTACGCCGACGGCGGCAAGACGCGGTTCAGCGTGCAGGATGCGCCCGTTACGCCCAACCAGCACAGGATCGCGGAGGAGTGGGCGTTCAGCGACAATTATTACATCGACGAAGGAAGCGAAGACAGCGCAGAGCGCGCGGATCTCTGGCGTGTGCTCGACAGCGCGGGCGTCAAGTTCCGGAAATTCGACGACACGTCCGCGGGCTTTATCGCCGCCATGAACGCCGACTACGGCAAAAGCGGCCGGAACCCTCCTCCGCTTCTTCACCTCGATCTGCGCGATGACACATCGGTCGAATTTCCTTATGAGGCGTCAGTGGTGGAAGACGGCGACCTCGGCATCGGACGGATTCTGGAGTATTTGTCGCACTCGCCATGGTGGCCGCGCATGGCCGTCTTCATCGCGGACGACGATACCTATGACGGATCAGACCAAGCCGGATCGGATCATGTGGATTCGCACCGCACCATGCTGCTGGCGGCCGGCCCCTATATCAAGCGCAACTACGTTTCCCACACCAATTCGAACCTGCCGGGATTAACGCGGACGATCCTCGAACTGCTGCATCTCCCGCCGATGAACCTGAACGATGCGACCGCCGCCGGCTTGGGCGATCTGTTCACGGACAAGCCGGACCTTACGCCGTTCACCGCCATCGCGCCGGACGTCAGGATTTTCGATCCTTCCGCGAAAGCGTCACCGCCATAAGGCCCATCGCGAGAGTCGTCCCGATCACGAGGCCAAACCCGCCGCAGAGGTCCACTATCACCCGATCGACCGGCCGCGGATGCGCGGCATGGGCGTGGACGAAAAGAGTGCCCACAAAATACCCCAGCAACGCGCCCAGGGTCGGGCCCAGCACGACGACCAACAGGGTTTTGAATATTCTCACGATCTGACTGTGGGGCCGGCGCTTCGGCGCTGCAGCCGCCCTTCCGGGCGGCCTGAAATCAGGCAAATCCCGGGATTCAACAGGAAATTCCGTCCGGCATCGGCCGGGCGGATGCCCGGCTGCAGGCCCGAAGGCCTGACCCTACTAAAAAGCGGACATGAGTTTCTGCGCCACGGTGGTGAAGACAGCCTGTCGTACGGAGTCGTGGCGCAGACGCTCGCGTCTGCCGCACCGGCACTCGTGCCGGTGCTTTTGGGCTCGAGCATGTGAGAACCCCGGGCTAACGCGCTCCCCATTTCAGCAAACTCGTCACCGGCCGCGTCAGCGGATCGTCGTAATGGTTCGGGCTGACCCGCACCGCATATCCCAACCTGCCGGTCTGCGCAGGCACAATCTCGCGCTCGAAGACCCCGACCTCGCCCTCGAACGATTTGCTCGGCATCAGCACTACCTCGGTCTCTTCAAGCCCACCGCTGGCGCCGATGCGCCCGATCACGCATTCGACCCGCACATCCTCGGGCTTCAGCCCGGCCAGCCGAATCGCCGTGCGCACTTCCACCGGCCGTCCGGCCATCACCGGACCCTGCGGCGCGGGACCCATATCCACGAAATTGACCTGCGGCCAGATCTCGCGCACACGCGCATTCCAGCGCGAACGCCGGCGCGCGTCTTCGAAGTCGTTAGCGCGCACCCGCAGCCAGTTCTCGTGCGCGGGATCGTACAGCTCCGCCGCATATTCATGCACCATGCGCCGGGCGTCGAAAGCCGGCGTCAGGTTCATCATGCTGGTCTTCATGCGCTTCACCCATTCCGAGGAAAGTCCGCTCTCGGAATGCGCGTAAAACAACGGGACGATCTCGCGTTCCAGCAGATAGTAGATATTGCTTGCGTGGATCGCGTCCTGGTCCTCGGAATAAGGCTCCCGATCGCCGATCGCCCAGCCGCCCGACATTTCGTACGCTTCGTCGAACCAGCCGTCCAGCACCGACAGGTTGAGAACGCCGTTAATGGCCGCTTTCATGCCTGACGTGCCGCAGGCTTCCTCGCCGCGCCGCGGATTGTTCAGCCAGAGGTCAACGCCCTGCACGATCTCTCGCGCGACCTTCAAATCGTAGTCTTCGACGAAGACGATATGCCGCCACAGATCGGCATCGCGCGAAAGCGTGACGATTTCGCGGATGAACGATTTCCCCGGCTGGTCCTTCGGGTGCGCCTTCCCCGCGATGATGATCTGCACCGGACGCTCGCGATCGCAGAGAATCTTCTTAAGCCGATCCACATCGCGAAACAGAAGCGTGGCGCGCTTGTAAGTGGCGAAGCGCCGCGCAAAGCCGATGGTCAGCGCGTGCGGCTCCAGCACTTCGCCCGCGTGCCGCAGTTCGGATGCCGCGGCTTTCCGCCGCAATGCGGAAGCCGTCTGCCGCTCGCGGATGAACGCGATCAGACGCCGCTTGCGTCGCCGATGCACTTCGAAAAGCTCTTCGTCGGGAATGTCCTTGACCTGGTTCCACACCGCCGGATCGTTCCAGCGATTGCGCCAGTCGGGTTCGAGGTACTGATCGTAGAGGTCGGAGATGTCGCCGTTGACCCAGCTCGGCACGTGAACGCCGTTGGTGATCGAGGTAATCGGCGTCTCCCAAACCGGCAGCGTGGGCCAGAGCGAGTGCCACAGATCCTGCGACACTTCGCGGTGCAGCCGGCTGACGGCATTGCGGTAGGCCGAAGTGTTCAGGGCGAGAATCGCCATCGAAAGCGGCTCCCCGCCGTCCTGCGCGTTGCGCCGGCCCAGCGCCATGAAACGATCGAACTCGATCTTCGAATCGCGGCAGTATTGATTGAAGTAATGGTAAACAAGGCCGGGATCGAAGAGATCGATGCCGGCCGGCACCGGAGTATGGGTGGTGAAAACGTTGTTGACGCGCGTCGCTTCGAGCGCTTCGTCGAAGGTCAAGCGCTGGCGCTCGATGAAAAGGCGGATGCGTTCGATGGCCAGAAACGCCGAGTGCCCTTCGTTCATGTGGAACACGGTCGGCTTGTAGCCGAGCGCCTCCAGCGCGCGCATGCCGCCGATCCCGAGCACGATTTCCTGCCGGATGCGGGTGTCGTTATCCCCGCCATAGAGCTGGCTGGCGATGGCGCGGTCCTCGGGCCGCACGTTCAGAGGCGTGTTGGTGTCGAGGAACAGTATCTTGACCCGGCCGACGTCCATCGTCCATAGGCGAATCGCCACAGGGCCGGCGGGAAGCTGCACGTAAACGATCTGCTGTTCGCCATCCGTTCCGTTGGCGGGCTGAATCGGGAGCGAGTAGAAATCGTTCTCGAGGTATCGTTCCTGCTGCCAGCCGTCCGCATTGAGAAACTGCCGGAAGTAACCGAGTTGGTAGAGCAGCGCCACGCCCACGATGGGCAGATCCACGTCGCTCGCCGATTTCATGTGGTCGCCCGAAAGCACGCCGAGGCCGCCCGAATACACGGGCATGCATTCGGTGAGGCCGTATTCGGCGGAAAAATACGCGATCAGCTTGCCGGATTTCCGGTGGCTTTCGGCGCTCTCCCGCTGCATGTGGCGGTCGAAGCGCTGGCAGGCCAGCTGGTATTGGGCGAGATAACGGGGATCGACGGCGGCGCGCTCCAGCGTATTCTGCGAGACGCGCCCCAGCATGACGACCGGGTTATAACCGGCCTCCTTCCACAAGACGGGATCCAGCCGGCGAAACAGCGTTCGAATGGAAGGTTCCCAGGCCCACAA
Source organism: Bryobacteraceae bacterium (assembly GCA_030036985.1). Taxonomy (GTDB): domain Bacteria; phylum Acidobacteriota; class Terriglobia; order Bryobacterales; family Bryobacteraceae; genus BOG-234. The sequence goes on along the minus strand of JASHSD010000443.1, from coordinate 5,319 downwards.
AATGTTGTAGGCCAGTTCCGACATGCGCGACAACTGCGGCGGCAACGCCGGACGCACGACAAACTCGCGAATCGGTTGAATATTAAACGACATAGCGGACGTACGCGATCAGGGGCGTCGGACCGCGCAGGGAAGTTGACGCCATATTCGGAGCGGGGACGCCGCTCCCTGCGGGCCTTTTCATACTATTCAAATGTAACGCGTCACCCGCGGAGGTTTGAAATTTGGTAATGAATGGCTGAAATTTCCGGCGTGAGCGCGATCAGCGCCAGTGCCCTTCGACGAGCACCCAGCCGCCGCGGCGTCGAGCCCAGTGAGCGGCAACCCAATGCGCATGCGGACGAGGCGGCCGCATCCACGCGCCGGGAACCCACACGTAAGCTCTGCCGTCCCAGCGATGATAGCCCGGAGTCCATACGTAGCCCGGTCCTGGCGCGGGAACCCTGTGTTCAACCAGCGGCCGCGGCGGAGCGACCGGTACGACCACCTGAGCGTTCGCGGCTCCAACTGCCAGGAACGCGCCAAATACTGCGGACAGAAGCGATTTGCGAAACATTCGTTTTCCCCTACCGGAGTCAAGCACGTCGGGCGCCACGGCGAGCTATCGAGCCTGGCCTTCGAATGTCACCGCCTCGTCGGCGCTGAACCGCCGATAGGCTTTGTAATCCGAGTCGTTGGTTTCCCTGCCCCCGACCATGTAGTAATGCGCGGCCGAGTGGGCCGGGAGAATGAACGTCCGGCCGGCGATCGTCGCCGGCTTGTAGTCGAGCGTAACGCTCGCCGAATAGTATTCCGAGCCGGCGGGGATGTTCGCGCATTGCATCTCGATTCGCAGCACCGCGTTCGTCTCCGCATCGGCGTAGACGAATCCTTTGAAGGGAACGCGGATTCGGCGCTTCGTCTCCGTAAGAACGTAGCCGCTGGATTGAGGCACGGTGAAGGCGAAAACATACACCCGCCGGCGACTTCGCGTGGTCACGCGGTCGAAGCGAACGTCCGCGCCGCTCCGCGGATCGAAGATGTTTTCGAGAAGATTTCCGAACTCGCCCCGCGACGGCGTCCCCATGAGTTGATCCCGGCCGTTGGGCGAAGCCTTTCTGCCGTTGATTTTTGTGACCTTTCGGATCTCTCTGTCGCCGGTGAAGCTGAGTTGTTCTTCGATCAGGTTGGATTCGATGGCGGGCGGGTATTGGACAATCTCTTCCCGCGTGATCTGCGTGCACGTGTAATTCGGCAGGGCCTTCGTGTAGGTGAGCGCGTATTCCCGCACCGCCTGAATCGCCGCGGTCTGTTGGGCAGGATTCAGACTCTGGCCAAACGCGGAGCCGGCGACGAGGATAAACGCGCAGAAAATTACCTGGCTCACTTGACCTCCGCCAGCGGTATGGTCAGCGTGCCAATTTTCCCGGAAGCCAGGCTGCCGACCAGCAGCTTCAGTTCCACCGCGTTCGCCGGGACCGGGATCTCCTTGTGATAGTGCGCGCCTTTTTCCAGCATCGAAGCGTACGTGGCCGGCCGGAGATTGAACGTCACGGTTTCCGCCAGCGTGTCGCCGGCCTGAACGCCGTCGGCTGTCGCGAAACGAGCCAGTAATTCGGTCTGGCCCTTCCAAAGTCCGTCGGTGAGTTTGAGGTCCAGAGCCGCGATCTCGAAGTTCACCGAGAGATCCAGGCGATCCGCGATACGCGCGGCCGAGGCTGTGATGCCGATCGCCGTCGCATCCACCGGCCGGTTCATCGCCTGAATCAGATCGTGTACAGGGTTCGTCGACGCCGGCTGCGGCGGCTGGATTGTGTAGCTGGTCCGGTAACGCAGAATGACGCCCGGCCGGCTCACGCGAACGCCGATCTGATGGACCGGCGTTCGCTTGTCGTCATCGGTTTGATAGAACCCGAGAGTGTAACTAATAAGGCCGTCGTTCAGGGCTCCGCGGATCGCCACGTCGAGATCGTCGCGATCGAAATAGAAAATGCCGCCGCTCGGCGCGGCGATCGCATTGAGCATCGCGGCGCGCGCTTTCTTCGCGCTTGCCATGGCAATCATTGAACCGAGCGTATCGACCGGATAGATCGCGGCTGCCGCGTTGATCAGCTTCTGCATATTGACGGGCGCCAGCCGGAATGTTGACGTGAGCCAGAGCAGATTCTTGCGCCCGGGGATTCCGGCCAGGTGATCGGCCAACTGGCTGAATTCCGAATCGCCGATCTCGGCAGCCGCGGCCGACGCGACTCTTGCAAAATCGTCGTCACCGTGCGGAATAAAATCAGGTGCGCCGTCACTGCCCGTCCCTCGCCCGCCACGTCCTCGCCCGTTCCCGAGCCTCGAATGCTCGGGCCCTTCACCCGGATCGAGGCAGCCCGCCGGCGCCGGCGCGAAGGCCTCAAGTTTCTGCATCAGCAAATCCCGATCCGACGTGAACTCCCGTACCACCTGAAACCGGCATCCCAACGCGTAGATCGCGATCCTGTCGCCCGGCGGGATCGTCGCGAGGGCCTGTAGGGCCTTTTGCCTTGCCCGGGCGGTATGCCCGAATGAGGCCTTTCCCGGATCGACGTTGAGGTTGTCGAAAAGCAGCACCGCATAGCCGCCATGCACGTCGGTGACGATGCGATTCGTGAACTCGCCGGGAGGCATGGCGGCGCCTGAGGCCGGCGCAGGCCTGTCCGCGAGAAACAGCCGGATCTCCTGCGGTGCGCCGTTGTCGAAGATTTGAAAATCCTCGCGGCGCAGATCGGTCACCGGCTTGCCGTCCTTGTCCTGTGCGACCACGTCAACCTGAATCAACTCGGTTCCGGCGCGAAACGTGGGTTCAGGCGAAGGCTGTTGCGCCGCGGCCATCGCCAAGGCCGGAATGATCCAGGCGCGCATGGTTATTGGAATTGAATCGTGGTATCGGCGCTGAAGCGGCGATAGCTGGTATAGTCCCCCGCGCTTGCCCCCGCGATTTCGTCGGTCCGGTAATTCAGGACAAAATGCGAGGGCAGGATGAATTCCCGGCCGGCCACGCGCGCGGCCTTATAGTCCAGCGTCAATTCGACTGCCTGATATTGCGAATCCCAGGGAATCATGGCGCATTTCATTTGGATGCGCAGCACCGCGTGCGTTTGCGCGTCGGCGTAGACGGATCCTTCAAAAGCCGTCTGCGTCATGCGCCGGGGTTCTGTAAGGACGTAGCCGTGCGATTGCGGAACACGGTAGGAGAGAACATCCACCATGCGTCCGCCCAGTCTGGCCACACGCGTCCAGTGCAGATCGGCGCCCGTCGCCGGCTCGAAGATGAGGTCGAGAAGATTTCCGAACTCCCCGTGCGACATGTCCACCGGTTCTTTGCCGCTTCCCGCGGAAACCGCGCGGCCATCGACTCGCGTGATCCTGCGAATTTCCTGGCGATCGGCGAAGCTGAGCTGCTCCTCGACAACGGTCGTTTTGGGAAGAGCGGTCATCAGACCCGACGGACGGATCGTCTGGCGCGTGATTTGCGTGCACGTATAGTTCGGCAGGCGGTTCGTATAGCTCAGGGCGTAATCGCGGACAGCCTCAACGGCCGCCCTTTGTTCGGCGGGAGTCAATGCGAAAGCGGAGCCGCTGATCGAGACCAGCACGCAGCAAAGCGCGGTGCGCCACATCTATTGGCCTCCTGAAGGGTCAGACTAAGATCTGTATCAGACTAAGATCTGTGCCACATCATATCAGCGAACGGCTTGGGGCGTTTACGCGGATTTGGCTTTGCGCGGAGCGCGCTTGCGCTTCGGCTGCTCGGCGACGGCCTCGGCGGATTCTTCCTCGCCGGCCGATCCCGCCGCGGTAGTGGCCGTCTTCGGGGGCTTCTTCGCCTCGAGGCTCTTCTTCAGGGCGTCCATGATGTCGATCACAGGCGCCACATGCGGCTCAGGCGTTTCCACAACCTTATGACCCTCCACCTTCGCATCAATCATTTTTTGCAGATTGTCGCGGTAGGTGTCGTGATACTTCTCCGGCTCGAACTCCGCCGCCAGCGACTCCACCAGCATCTTCGCCAGATTCATTTCCCGCTCGGAGACCTTGCTCGTATCCGTGCGAAACTCCTCCGTGCGCCGCACTTCATCCGCGTAATACATGGTGTGAAGCAGCATACCTTTTTCGCCCGGCCGCACGATTACAACGTGCTCGCGGTTATGCATGGCAATTTTTGCGATCGCGTAATACTTCGTCTGTTTGAGCGCTTCGAACAGCAGCGCGTAGGGCTTCTCGCCGCCTTCGTCCGGCGCCATGTAATAGGAGCTTTCCAGATACACGGGATCCACGTCGCCAGCCTTGACGAATTCCTGAATCTCCATGACCTTCGCCGTCTTCGGCGCGACTTTCTTGATGTCTTCGTCGTTTATGACGACGTACTTGCCCTTTTCGTACTCGTAGCCCTTCACGATTTCGTCGCGGGGAATGGGCTTGTCCTCGGCTTGGCAGCAGATCACCTGTTTGATGCGCGAGTTATCCGACTTATGCAGTTGGTTGAAGCTGAGCATCTCGCTGCGCGCGGCCGTGAACAACCGCACGGGCAGCGAAACCAGTCCGAACGTCAGATGTCCTTTCCAAACACTCGTCGCCATAGAGCCTTTTCGACCCCCATCGTATAGCTATAACATGGTAGTGCGAACATTTCCACTTCTTTATGTCTTTGCAGGAATACGCCCGAAAGCGCGACTTCGATAAAACGCCCGAGCCGAAGCCGGGCAGGGAAGTGAAGAGCGGCACACATGGAGGCCGTTTTTTCATCCAGCGCCACAACGCGACCCGCCTCCATTACGACTTCCGCCTCGAAATCGACGGCACGCTGAAATCGTGGGCTGTGCCGAAAGGCCCCTCGCTCGACCCGTCCGTGAAGCATCTGGCGGCGATGGTGGAAGACCATCCCCTCGATTACGGCGATTTCGAAGGTAACATCCCCAAGGGCGAGTACGGCGGCGGCAGCGTGATGCTGTGGGATCGCGGCACGTTCGAGCTGATCGGCGACGAATCCGGCGCGGAGCAGATTGCCCGCGGCGATCTCAAGTTCCGCCTGCATGGCGAAAAGCTGAGCGGAACGTGGGCAATCGTCCATATGAAGAACCGCGGCAAGGGCAACGAGTGGCTGATCATTAAGAAAAAGGACGAAGCCGCGGAGACGCCTTGGGATATCGAGGATCTCGCATACAGCGTGAAGACCGGCCGCACACAGGAAGAGATCGCGGGCGATCTGCCGGCGCATAAAAAGAAAGCCGCGCCGCGTAAAAAAAAAGTAGCAGCCGTAAATCCGTCTAAGCTTGAGGGCGCGGTCGAAGCCCCGATGCCCGGCTTCTTCGC